>JAQVCQ010000198.1 GCA_028689715.1 Lachnospiraceae bacterium | reverse complement strand
AGATAAAAACTTGACAAAGGAATACAGTTGATCTTCTCTTCAATTGCAGGACGAATTTCATTTTTCCCCATATCACCATTTAAAACACCCGTCATGTGATCATAAGAACTCCAGAAATATCCCGATGCAAACATAGCACACCACTCAAGCCCTGATTGTGTAGCAAGTGTTGGAAATGAAATATAGGCAAGATCAGCATCTCCGTTTAAAAGAGCATCAAATTCATTTTCTGAAGAGAAAAGAGATCCATCCGAATAGACTTTGCATGTCACAGAACCGTTTGATAGTTCTTTTACCTTGTCAGCAAATGCTGTCATTGCTGTTGTGTGTGAATCTCCGGTTACCGAAACAGATGTAAAAATTAACTCCACTGGTTCTTCTGCAACTTCAGCCGTTTCTGCAGCTTCTGCAGGTGCCGCTGTTTCTTCTGTTTCCACTGCAGCTTCCTCCACTACTTCTTCTGCCACCTGAGAAGTCTCTGCTTCTGCATTACTTCCGCAACCAGTTAATGTTGCCATGATCATTGCTACGCTTACAAGTGTTGCTACTAATTTCTTTTCATTTACCCTTCCTCCAATACATTCTATTTTACACTCACTATGAGTTTGAAACCAAGTATAACTGATTGAACGATATCTTATTTAAAAAATGATTTTCTAAAAGTTTCAGTTATAGCATGCAATTCCTCAATTTCCAGTTTCTTGCTTCCTGTCAGGAGATTATGATCCTGGCGTCTGCTGCGCGTTGTCATATTTACTCCTTCAAGGTTCATATGATACTTGCTGTTTACTGGATAGACCTGACATTCTGTCATGGATGCAGCTCCCAAAAAGTTCATCATGATCTTTGCACGCTCCGGCTCTTCCCGGTAATGATCTACAAGCCATACGTACAGGTCAGCATGAAAATTAGCCATAACACCCGAATACCCTGCACAACCCATTTTCAAACTCTCAAGTAATGTAGCTGCATTTGCATTAAATATTTTCAGGTCTGTCCCCTTAACCGCATCACACTTTGCTTTGAGTTGATCAAGATCACAGCAGGTGTCTTTTAGGAATGAGAACTTTCCAGTACCAGCACACCATTTCAACAATTCCGGTGAGATCAGTCTTTTATATGGAGCCGGACATTCGTAAATCCCAAAACTATCCGCTTCAATATGATCGATCAGATACTCCATTCGATCTCGAGCGACCTCTTCTCCTTCATCCTCGCTTGCAAATTGATTTGAAATAAATACATAGGACTGAATTCCAAGATCGATCATTTCCTGTGCTTCCCTGATCTGGTCTTCAACAGTTACCGCCACATGTCCGGATGCTATGATTCCCATATGTTTTGGTGTATTCTTAACAATGAATTTTGCAAGCTCATAACGTTCTTTTGAACTAAGTTCAAACATCTCACTAGACTGACATACTGCAAAGATTCCTGCAACACCTTTTTTATCATACCAGTCGATGATTCGGCTGACTGCATCATAATCAATTTTATTCTCCTCTGTAAATGGAGTGATCATAACCGGCCAGACGCCATCTGCTATTCTCATCTATCTACCTCCCATTTCGGTTTCCCGTTTCTTATAGGATGAGTATAAACTAAAAATACTTTAGATACTTTCAAAATCATTTCCAGTACGATTTTATACTTTTTACAAATAATTGCTTTATTTATTAATAAATGTATGAAATAATGTCACTGGAGGACTTAATTATGTATGAGATTTTTGATGACTATTGTTGGACCAAAGAAAAGAAAGTTATTACAAAAGATAAGCATCATGTCCCAGGTCTGGGCAACTTCGCTTACTGGAATGTTAATTCTTCTTCTGTTCCTTCTCCTATGCACTACCATTCAAATATCATAGAAGTTCATTGTATGTTAAAAGGAAAACGATTTACTCAGATAGAAAAAGATGGAAAAATCACGAAATACACAAGTACTGGTAACCAGGCTTTTTTGACCTTTCCTTTTGAACTCCACAGTAATGGAAACCAGCCTCTTGCACCCTGTGAGTTTTTTGCATTTCAAATAATCACTGAAGATCCATATCACTTGTTTGGTCTGAGCAGAGAGTACAGTTATGAACTCTATTCCCAATTACTTAAACTTGATCATAGGCATCTGATCCTTGGTTCTACCCATGTTAGTAACTTAAGAAGTGCTTTCACTTTTTTTAGTGAACTTAATCCTTTATCTACAATGATTGGTGTACAGTTTCTGACATGTTTTTTGTTCAATCTTCAATTTCTGACTCCTGTAACGCAGACACAGATCCTGCAAATGGATGATAGAATCAAAAAATCAATTCATTTTCTTAATCATAATATCAAAGAAAGTCTTCAGCTTGTAGATCTTGCCGATGTTTCAGGCTATTCTCTTTCCCGTTTTAAGGTTAAGTTTAAAGAAGAAGTTGGTATCACGCCTGCTGAATATATTACACTGCAAAAGCTTGAATATGCAAAGAAAAAACTGGTAGAAACCGATATCAGTATCACAGATCTTGCATACCTTCTCGGATTTTCTTCCAGTAATTACTTTTGTTCC
>JAQVCQ010000197.1 GCA_028689715.1 Lachnospiraceae bacterium | reverse complement strand
TTGCCCCGGACGATTATGGGTTTCAGAACTTCCGCAGAATATAATGCAGTATGATAACGAACACCAACTGAAATTTACACCGTTATTAAGTGGACTGTATAAGAACCATGGATTCTGCATTCATCAGGGCAGAAAAATACAGTATGCTGTAGTTGGGTCAGAAAATGGTGTATATATGGTCGTACCTCCAAATAGTGGTGATAGTTCCTGGAAATGTGAACATATATTTGACAAGCCGGTAAGTGATATGTTGTATCGTGACTTTGATCATGATGGAGAGAATGAGCTGTTGGTGATTACTCCATTTCATGGAGAGAATATCCAAATCTATAAATCGAGCAACGGAAAAATGTTGAAAATTTATGAACGAAAGAAGAAAATGCCTTTTGCACATGCTATATGGGGTGATACAATTAATGGGGATGAATATGCCTTTATTGGTGGAAGAAATGGGGACAGAGAACTAGTATCAATCCATTATGACAGGGACACTGAACAATACATAGAAGAAGTAATTGATGTAGGAGCAGGAGCGGCCAATTGCATGATGTATAAAGTGGATGGAGAAAAGCGGCTTCTTGTAGCAAACAGAGAGACAGACGAGGTGGGAATCTATGAATGGTAAAATGAAAGTTGCAGTCATGACAAATCTGATGAAAATAGAATTTATCGAGAAAGAAATTCCAACACCGAAAGCAAATGAAGTTTTGGTGAAAATAGAACACGTAGGATTGTGTGGATCAGATCTACACTATTATGAGCAGGGCAGAATAGGTGATTTTATTGTGAAGACTCCATTTGTGTTGGGGCATGAAGCCGGTGGAACTGTTGTGGAGGTCGGCACAGATGTGAAGCACTTAAAAGTTGGGGACCGTGTTGCGCTGGAACCAGAAAAAACATGTGGCCATTGTGAATTCTGTAAGACAGGTCGTTACAATCTTTGTCCGGATGTGGAATTTTTTGCAACACCTCCAATTGATGGGGTATTCCAGGAATATGTGGCACACGAAGCAGATCTTTGTTTTAAAATACCGGACACTATGGACACCATGGAAGCTGCGCTGATAGAGCCGCTGGCAGTTGGATTCCATGCAGCCAAACAGGGTGGAGCGAGCGTAGGACAGACAGCGATTGTTATGGGAGCCGGTTGCATAGGCCTTGTAACGATGCTGGCATTAAGAGCAATGGGAGTAAGTCAGGTCTATGTTATCGATGTCCTTAAGAAACGTTTAGCAAAGGCATTGGAATTGGGTGCAGCAGGAGTCATTAATGGCATGAATCAAGACGCGGTATCTGAGGTGATGAAGATTACAGGCTGCGCCGGTGCAGATTTATTGATTGAAACAGCCGGAACAGAGATTACTTCCAGACAGACCATTCAGATGGCTAAAAAAGGTGCCACAATTGTATTTGTGGGATATTCGAAATCCGGTGAGATTACGCTTCCTATGAGCATGGCATTGGATAAAGAATTGACATTTAAAACGATCTTCAGATATCGCCATATATATCCATTGGCTATTGATGCTGTTGCATCGGGGAAGATTAATATTAAAGGAATTGTAACGAACATATTCGATTTTGATGATATTCAAAATGCGATGGATATCAGTGTAAAAGATAAAGCAAATGTGGTGAAAAGTGTAATCAAGATAGGAGAAAAGTAAAGATGCGAGAGTATCATGATTCAGTTAGAGTATTTCATGCGAACATAAAAACGAAAATGATCATGCTAAAGGAACAATAAAGGAACCTTTTCGTACTATTTCGAAAGCTGCAGATTCTGCTATGCCGGAAGATACTGTTATTGTACACGAGGGCGTGTATCGTGAATGGGCAGATCTGAAGGAAGGTGGCATGAGCAATTTAGAAAGAATTGTTTATCAGGCAGAAAATGGTTGTATTACCGCAAGATCATCCGCTTGCCGAAGAAAACATGTTTCTGGTTGAAGAATTAAAAAACAATCCATTTATTATGATTGAAAAAGGAATCAAAGCAGAGATTACAGATATCTTCCTAAAGAACTATATTGTTTCCAAACCGAAGTATATGACATTTGATGATTACGAAGTAATGTCTATGCTAGAGAAAGGGCTTGGCATTTCTAATTTGGAGCAGTAGCATAAAAATCTCTACTAAGCTTATTTTCAGCTATTGTTTCAGGAGTTGAAGCGTTATATTTTTTCTTTTTCTTCCTGATTACGGAATGAATGGCACACTTCTTCATAACCCTATGAACTCTATTTTTGCTATAGTTAGTATGATTGAAGTGGTTAATCCATGAAGTCATTCTACGATAGCCTAAGATATGACTGAATCGTTCATCGTATTCTTTGATAAGTTTTGCCAACTTGATATTTTCCAATTCCTGTTCTGGAGTTTCACGGTGCAACCATTTATAATAAGCTGCTCTGGAAATTTCAAGCTGTTTATACATCCACTCAATACCCCATTTTTTTGTTTCATAGAAATGTTTAATAGCTAAGTATTTTAGCTCGTAACGTAGTTTTCCAAGACTCACATCCTTCCGAATTCTTTCACTTTTTTTAATAATTCAACTACCATAT
>JAQVCQ010000196.1 GCA_028689715.1 Lachnospiraceae bacterium | reverse complement strand
AACAGATGCGTGACAAAATATCTTTATTCTGTAATATTCCAAGCAATCATGTTCTGCAGAATCTTGATGTTGAATATTTATATGAAGCACCACTTGCTATGGAAAATGAAAATCTTGCACAGGTAGCATGTGAGTGCCTGAAGCTTCCATGTCCGGAACCAGATCTTGAAGACTGGCAGTCCATGGTAGCCGCATTAAAGTCTCCAACAGATGAGGTGACGATTGCTCTAGTCGGAAAATATATTCAGCTGCATGATGCGTATATCAGTGTCGTTGAAGCTTTAAAACATGGTGGAATCTCAAATCACGCAAATGTTACGATTAAATGGATCGACTCTGAGACCGTGAACCAGGAAAATGTATCCGAATTACTCTCAGATGTTCATGGAATTCTTGTTCCAGGTGGTTTTGGAGACAGAGGAATTGAAGGAAAAATTCAAGCAATTACATATGCACGTGAACACAATGTTCCTTTCCTTGGTCTGTGCCTTGGTATGCAGCTATCCATCGTTGAATTTGCAAGAAATGTGATCGGATACTCTGATGCGCACAGTATCGAGCTGAATCCTGCAACAACCCATCCTGTCATTGCTTTGATGCCTGATCAGAATGACGTCGAAGATATTGGCGGAACGTTGAGGCTTGGTTCCTATCCATGTGTCCTTGACCAGTCCTCTAAAGCTTATGAATTGTATCAGAATGATGTGATTTACGAGCGTCACAGACATCGTTATGAAGTAAATAATGATTTTAGAAATATTCTCATTGAAAATGGAATGAAATTATCCGGACTTTCACCTGACGGAAGAATTGTGGAAATGTGTGAACTTCCATCCCATCCGTTCTTTGTTGCCACACAGGCGCATCCGGAACTGAAGTCACGACCTAATCGTCCACATCCATTATTTAAAGGATTTATTTCTTCTACATTGGAATACAAAAGAAATTAAAAACTGATTCAGTTAAAATAAAACACAGAAAGCTTTCACTTTAGTTGTGATAGATTTCTGTGTTTTTCTGATTCCAGCTGCCTGTTTTATAATAATACAATGATAGTGCTGTTCCAACGATCCAGCCTACCGGCCAGGACATCCAGATCCCGGTCGTACCGAGTTGAAGTCCGAGCGCAAAAAAGTAGGATAATCCGACTCTCAGTAACAAATCTGAAAAAGTTGAAATCATAAATGCTTTCATGGCCCCTGCACCACGCAGTACTCCATCTGAGACAAGCTTTAATAATACGATCAGATAGAACGGCGATACGATCCGCAAAAATCTGATCCCTTCTTCCAAGACCGGTGTCGTCGTCGCTCCTTTTTCTAGAAAGATTCCAATCATACTCTTTCCTGCTCCAAAGAACAAAAAGATGACAGGAAGTGCAATGATGACTGCAATAAAAAATCCTGCCTGCCATCCCTTCCTGATCCGTTCTTTCTTCCCTGCACCCAGATTCTGAGCTGTATAAGTAGAAACAGCATTTCCAATCGTTCCAAATGATACGATTGCAAAGGTATTTAATTTAATGGATGCGGAATATGCTGCAATCACTGTTGAGCCATACCCATTGACCAGCCTTTGTACAAAAAGATTTCCAACAGATACAAAACTTTGCTGCAAAATGCTAGGTATTGCAATCCTTGTTATTTTTATCAAAATATCCCATGAAAAGTTTTCCGGTTTCTCTGATGTTTTTATACTTTTAATTCGTTTTAATAATGTTATCAGAGATATGATTGCGGCAACTCCCTGACAGATAAATGTGGCCCACGCAACACCTGCAACCCCTTTATGAAGAATAGCCACAAAGACATAGTCGAGAATTACATTCCCAATAGAGGAAGCGATTAAAAAAAACAGTGGCGTTTTTGAATCTCCAAGAGCAGTAAAGACTCCATTACAGATATTATAAAGAAATAAGAAAATGAGTCCCCAGATATAAATAGCAAGATACAGCGACGCATCCTGAAAAATATTATCCGGTGTATCCAAAGCTCTGATCATTGGATCACACAGAAAAGCCCCTATCAGCGTAAGTATAATAGAAAGCAGGATAATTATTCTAATAGCTGTAAAAATAGCTGTTTTCATTCTTACATAATCTTTTGCCCCAAACAGCTGAGAGATCAGAATCGAGCAGCCTATATTACTTCCTGTTGCTATTGCAATAAAAATCATTGTAACAGGATAGGAAGCACCTACTGCTGCAAGCGCTTCCACCCCTGCAAACTTTCCTGCAATCACACTGTCAGCAATATTATAGAGCTGTTGGAACATAACACTGAACAGCATAGGTATTGAAAATCCAAGAAGTACTTTTGAAGGTTCCCCTGTTGTTAAATCTTTTGTCATCACGTTTCTTCCTCTATCTCATTCCATTCGACCAGTTTATGAAAAATCTCCATGCAGTAATTTTCACTGCATGGAGATTATATTTATGATATTTCTATCTATAGGATCAGATATCTTCTTTATCTGAATCATCTTTTGAAATTTTTGTAAGAAGCATTACGATCAGGGTAATTAATATGATTACTGTAAAAATACCAAACATGCCCTTCCACATCATATCAAGTGCAATTA
>JAQVCQ010000195.1 GCA_028689715.1 Lachnospiraceae bacterium | reverse complement strand
AAATTCTTTCGTGAACAATCGGCGTCAGGACAGAGGAAAAAGCAGACTACACTTTTAAAGTATCTGCCCTTTCCACTGGACTGCACACCGGTTTTCACCAATTGAACTAAGTTGCGTCCCTTTAGCCAATACGCTATGGATTTTCAATAGTTCCTTTTGTTCTGATTTTACCAGATATATGTGGACTTGCATATCCTAAATTCCATAAGTTACAGTCTTTTTCAAGTTTCATTGTACGACAAATAGACCTTCTGTCAGGAAGGCTTTTTACGTATTCACGTATGGATATTTAACCTGTAAGTGAATAGCAGCCACGAAGTCTGAATGATAAGAGATTTCCTCCGCACGCTTCACATTTACAGATATCCTTTTTATATAAGATCATCAGCTTCTCTGCAGTTGTTTTATCTCTTAACTTCGATAAATACTGAATACAGTTTAAAAGTTTTCGGCAAAGCTCCATCTTCTCTTTTTTACTACGGCAGGAAAGAATGCCATAATGCCTGATGCGAACAAAACCTTTTGGTAATACATGCATCAGAAACATCCGTATAAACTCTGTTCCTTTAACCGTATGTGGAATCATTTTTCCACCATTTTTGTAATCCTTCGCGAGATAGGTAACAGTTTCTGATGTCATACTGAGAATTCGTCGATTGCTGATAGCAATCCGGTGTGTATATCTGCCTAGATATTTGATTACAGAATTCGCCCCATTAAAAGCTTCTTTGGTATAAACAATCCAGTCTTTTTCATAAAGTTTGTTTATTAGTTCCTTGAAGGAATAGTGGTTCTGCAAATCTTTGGCAGTTCCATGATACCGTAGCTTTTCTGATTCACGAAGTTCTTTGAGTTCCTTCAGATAATGTTTTTTGAAAACAGTGGACATTACTTTTACAGGAAAGAAAAACTTTTTTCCTTTATCTTTCCAATGATTCGCTGCGTCCAGGCCTCCACCCAAAACAATCATGTGCAGGTGAGGATGGTAATTCATCCGTGATCCCCATGTGTGAAGCACACAGATATATCCGATTTTAGCCCCCAGATGTTTCGGATCACCAGATAATTCCGTCATAGTAAGGTGTGCTGCATGATATAAAGCGTCATACAAAAGTTTTTGATTCCAATAAACCAGTGTATAAAGTTCCTCTGGAATAGTAAAAACAGTATGAAAGTAGGGAACGTCAAGTACATTCTCCTGTTGCTTATCTATCCATTCATCCACATCCATTCCCTGGCACATAGGACAGTGCCTATTTTTACAGGAATTATAATGGATATATTTTTTATGACAGGATTCACACTCACTGACATTTGCGCCCATTTCTGGTGTCCTACATTTTAATATACACTGTGCAGCCATGCGTTGTTCTTCTGAAAAAAGCCTTGTTTCACTGTATTCCGGCAAAAACTGATGGAATACATCCTGAATGGTAATCTCATTATTCATTGGAATCACCATCTTTTTTCTTTGGCTTGCGACCACGTTTTTTCTTTTGTGGGTGATCAAGGGGACTCTGAATTCCCATAATGGTTTTGTTGGAAATGTGGATGTAAACCTGTGTGGATTCCAGACAACGATGACCAAGCATTGCCTGTACATAATTGATAGGAACACCATTCTCAATCATGTGGCTGGCAAAAGAATGACGAAGCGTATGTGGATGAGCAGTTAATCCAGCTTCTTTTGCCACTGCTCGAATCATGATTTCAACTGCACTCGCTTTTAGCGGCATATGTGGTTCGTCAAGTGCCACAAAAAAGTTTTCCCTTTGAATCGGATAACTTTTCCAATACGCTGTCAATAATTCCAGTGCTCGATTAGAAAGTATCGTCCAACGATCTCGATGATTCTTACTTTCAGGAACATACACCTGCATTCTGCTTGCATAGATATCTTTCGCTTGTAAACGAATAAGTTCGCCAACTCGAAGTCCTGAAGAATAGAGTAATGCAATAATAGCTTTATTACGGATGTGAGTGGCAGTATCAATTAGTGTCTCGACTTCCGCCAATGAAAGAACTGTTGGAAGCTTTGTATCTAATTTCATCCTTGGGACAAAATCCTGATCCCATGGAATATGAAGAACGTGTTTGTATAAGAAACAGATGGAAGAATTGTAAAAGTTACAAGTTGAAGCAGCTATTCCCTTGCTCCTTTTAAACAGAATAAATCCTCTGGCATCCTGCAAAGAAAGTTCTTCCATAGTTTTATTCCCTGTCCATTTCATAAAAGCTTTGATGTTTGCAATATAAGCTTCTGCCGTTCGTGATGAACGGTTTCGTATCAGGCATTCCTCTTTTAATTGTTCAAAATATTTTTCGTACATAAAAATCCTCCGTGTAAAATCAGTAGTTAATAAATGACACTGCTTACACGGAGGTGGATTTTCATAATAAAAGTGCTTGAAAAACAAGCCAATAGATTGTATTATTTTCATAGTGGTGGCAATGTCGATCCTGTTTGATTGTTATTTTGTGGTGATTTAACAATACTACTTTTAGGACTTGGTTGCCACTTCTTTTAATTGTAGAGACAAAAAACTGCGCCACAGCCTTGGCAGGCCGTCGCGCAGCGACTTGGTTCAA
>JAQVCQ010000071.1 GCA_028689715.1 Lachnospiraceae bacterium | reverse complement strand
TCCGGTATCTTGATTCATCTGTGTCCCTCAGTTTCCTTTAACGTAGTTTAATCTCCCCTAATTTGATATCAGGGGAGATTTTATTGTATCATACTGAATTTTTCATGTCCAATTTGGGGCAAAGGATCACTGATTGCCTTTTTTGTTTTTAATATAATCAAGAAATACTGCAAGCAGGATAACAAATCCTTTCACTACATACTGCCAGAACGAATTGACATTTAAAAGATTCAGACCATTGTTCAGAACTCCGATGATCAGACCACCAATGATGGTTCCGCCAATTTTACCAGCACCACCTGCCATGGAAGTACCACCAACTACAACTGCGGCAATGGCATCCATTTCAGCGCCATCCCCTGCTGTTGGCTGTCCTGAATACATTCTGGATGCAAGAACAATACCTGCAAGACCTGCCATCAGACCGGAAAATGCATGCACGAAGAATTTCACTTTTGCTACTTTAATACCGGAAAATTCTGCTGCCTGTGCGTTTCCACCAACTGCGTAGATATGTCTTCCTATTTTTGTTTTATTCATGATCAGACCTGTAATAATAAGTACAATGACCAGAATAATGACCGGTGTCGGAATAGAACCAATATAACCTGCTCCAATAAACTGCCATTCTTTTGTTACAACACGTACCGGAGATCCTCCTGTGTAAACATAAGCAAGACCCTTTGCAATATTCATCATTGCCAGTGTAACAATAAATGGCGGAATGGTCGTTTTTGAAATAATAAATCCATTGACCATACCGATTGCAAGACCGATGAGCAGACCAAGTATGACTGCAACAAAGATCGGAATGTTGTAGCGGGATACTGCTCCGGCTGCAATACATCCTGACAGGGCGATAATAGATCCGACCGAAAGATCGATTCCGCCGAGGATGATGACCATTGTCATACCACATGCTAAAAATAAGTTCGATGAAATCTGTCTTAAAACGTTAAACACGTTCTTTTGTGTCATAAATGAATCTTTTGTGATCGGGTTCAGTGCAAGAAACAGACACAGAACCAATAATGCTGCAATAATACCTATATTTTCTTTTCCATACTGAAGAGCTGTTTTCTTCATTCTGATTACAAAGCTCTCTTTTTTTACGGTTGTCTTAGCCATTTTCTTTCCTCCTCAATCATACCCACATTATTTTGCTGCCAGCTGCATGATACCTTCCTGTGTTACTTCTGTGTGGTCAAGGCAACCAGTCACCTTACCTCCGCACATAACATACACTCTGTCACTCATGTTTATGATCTCAGGCATTTCTGAGGATATCATAATAATTGACATTCCCTCTTTGGCAAGCTGATTCATAATTGCATAAATTTCTGATTTTGCACCGACATCAACACCTCTGGTAGGCTCATCCAGAATTAATACGTGAGGATTGGTCGCAAGCCATCTTCCTATCATGACCTTCTGCTGATTTCCACCGGACAATTTTGAGATCAACTGTTCCTGTGATGGTGTTTTTGTAGACATCATATCAATATAATTCTGTGTGATCTCTGTTTCTTTTCCTTTATTTACAATAATTCCCTTAATGAACTGATCCAGTACTTCAATTGTTGCATTGAATTTAACACTCTGTGCTTTGTAGAGACCTTCCAGTTTTCTGTCCTCAGGAACTAGGGCAATCCCTTTTTTCATTGCATCAGAAGGTGTTTTGACTGAGATTTTTTCTCCGTTCAGATAAATCTCACCGTTGTAACTTTTTGTGAGTCCGAAAATGCATTTCATCAGTTCGCTTCTACCGGCTCCAACGAGACCTGCGAACCCGACGATTTCTCCTTTTCTCACTTCAAAGCTCGCATCCTGTACCATCTTCCCGTCAGAAATATTCTTACATTTTAAAACAACATCTCCTGCTTTCATAAAATCTCTTGTGTAGTATTTTGTAAGTTCACGTCCGACCATCATTGCGATCAGTTTATCTTTTGTCGTTTCTTTTACGACCTCTGTTCCAATATAGGTTCCGTCACGCATGACTGTTACCCTGTCACAGATTTCTTCCAGTTCACTCATTTTATGAGAAATGTATATGATACCTACCCCTTTTCTAGTCAGGGTACGCATTGTCTCAAAAAGAAACGTAACTTCTTTATCCGATATGGAAGATGTTGGCTCATCCATGACCAGAATTCTGGAATTGCAGGAGATCGCTTTTACAATTTCAACCATCTGTTGCTGTGCAATTGTAAGTTTATTGATCTGTGTGTCTGCATCTATTTTCATATCATATGCGTCAAGTAATTCCTGCGCATCAGCATTCATTTTAGCTCTATCTACTAATTTACCTTTTCCCGGTTCTCTTCCGAGGAAAATATTCTCTGCAACAGTCATATATGGAACCAGGACTAATTCCTGATGTATAATGGCAATTCCATTATTCTGTGCATCCTTTACGCCATTTATTTCAACCTGTTTTCCTTCAATATAGATTTCGCCCTGATCCGCTGTATAAATACCACCCAGCACCTTGATCAGAGTTGATTTTCCAGCACCATTTTCTCCGAGCAAAGCATGAACCTCTCCTCGTTCCAGCGTCAAATTAACAGCATTGAGCGCATAGACCCCGGGAAAGGTCTTATGGATGTTTTTCATGACTAATAATTTTTCTTCCTTCACATAATCACCCTACTTTTTCGTGTTTTGTTGACTACCTACCTACTGCTTTTTCACTGTCCTGCCCTTTATGTACTCTTACCATTTTTAAAAGTGCTTACTCCTTAAGGAGTAAGCACTCAAAATCTTACTGCCAGCCGTCTGTTCCGAAATCAGCTACATTTTCTGATGTGATCAGGAATGTTTCTACCGGATATCTGTCATCTACAGGATTTCCTGCAAGGAATTCATACATAACTTCTACAGATTTTTTAGCGATATTGATTGGAGACTGTGCTCCTGTACCTTCGATGAGTGATTCGCCTGTAGCAAGTTCTGCTTTAATATCAGGAGATCCATCAACACCATAGATTTCAACTTCTGTCATACCAGCTGCATTTGCTGCTGCAAGAGCACCAAGTGCTGTAGGGTCATTTCCACCAAAGATCGCAACAACATCACCATTTGCCTGAAGAAGATCTTCACAGATTCCCATGGAAACTTCAAGGTTACCTTTTGCATCCTGCTGAGCTACTACTTCAAATCCTTTTCCTTCGATTGCATCAAGGAATCCGTTTGTTCTGTCAACAACTGAGTTCATTGTAGGAGAATCTAAAACGATGATCTTTCCGCCATCTGGATGTTTTTTAACAAGATCTTCACCACAAACAAGTCCTGCATTATAGTTATCTGATCCAACATATGCTTCGCAGTATGTAAGGTCTGCAACTTCTGTATCAAAGTTGATGATTGGGATTCCAGCTTCTTTTAACATATCAAGTGCTGGTAAAATACCTTCTGCTTCAGCAGGATTTAAGAAGATCGCATCGATTCCCTGTGTGATCATATCTTCGATCTGTGTGATCTGAAGGCTTACATCATTTGCTGGGTCTGTTGAGATCAGTGTGTCGCCGTTTGCTTCAACACCTTCTCTGATCGTCTGTTCAAGAATAACAAAGAATGGGTTTGTTCCATCCATACAGGTATAACCGAATTTGTATCCGCCTTCTGGTCTTTCCCCAAGTGTTGCTTCTGCTTCTGCAACTGCTTCTTCGCCTGCTTCTTCTGCTGGAGCTGCTTCTTCAGCTGGTGCTGCTTCCTCTGTTGCTTCTGCCGGAGCTGCTTCTTCAGCTGGTTTGCTGCATCCTGTCAGCATGGTTGCTAACATTGCTGCAGTGAGTAATACACTCAATAATTTCTTTTTCATTTCTTTCCCTCCATATACAAAATGTGTGTTTAACTACATGCTTATCATACTGAAAGGAATAGGAATGTACACCTTGCCTTTGTAACAAAAAAAACATTACATTTGTAATTTTTTATTTTACAAATGTAATGCTTTTTCTTATTTTTGTACTAGTTTATTCTTTCGCAAAAGATATATTTCAGTTAAGATCAGAAAAATAATGGAACCTGTCGTTATCAGTATAATATCCGGATATACACCAGCAAACCCCGCATCTGATGTGTGTTTTATCAAAATCCCTGCGTATGCCCAGATGACAGACAGCCCAAAAAACAACTGAGATTGTTTTAAAATGACCAGAATAGAAATCAGGACTCCCACCAGTAATATGGCATCCATGAATAAATGATCTCTACTTCCTCCGTCAAACCCATAACTTACCAATAATACTGTGATATTAGCGATCAGCGCTACTGTGATCCATCCAAAATAGACACCAAATGGTACCCGTATAAATAACTGTTCTTTGTCTTTCAGGCAGCAATTCCCATAGACTTTGGCTGCATGTGCATTAACACAGTACAATGACCAGAAAATTACGATCATGAGAATGACCGATGCAAAGATCAGTCTGAAATGCCAGGTAACGATCCATGCAGCATTCGAAATGCTTGAAAGAATAAAATAAAATGTAACATTCTCAAAATAAACGTCCCTGCAGTCTCCGCGATGTTCTTTTCTATTCCAGAGTGTCCTGACCGCGTACACTACATATACTGCCAGCAAGAGGTAAATGATTCCCCATATACTGAATGTAATTCCTGCCGGTGCAAACAGATTTGGGTAAGAATCTGATACTTCCCCTGTGGTCAATTCGTTAAATTTAAATATATTCGCAGCTGCATTGACACCGACCATAAAAAGATAAGCTGCTATGATTCCTAAGCTTAAATATCTGTTCTTATTTTTAGATTGTCCGTTCATACCGATCCCCTCCGAATCCTGATGTCTTTCTAACTACCATCTTATCAAATCATATCTCTTTTGTATACAAAACAAATGTGATTTTTTACAGGATCTTTACATTACTTTTATAGAAAACACTGCATTGAATTTATGAAAATATGATATAGTGGCTATAATATTTTATTACTTTATTGTATAATAAGCATAAAATTAAATATGGTCTGAAAGGAGTTCTTATGCCGACCACTTATGCTCATTACCGCTTTGGAAAAGACGTCCTGTCACAGCTTCCATCTTCACTGCAAAAAGAAATTGAACAAAATCTTCCCCTGTATCAAATTGGACTTCATGGTCCTGATATTCTATTTTATTATAAGGCACTTTCGAAAAATGAGGTCAGTAGTTATGGAGGCTTTCTACATGACCATTCTGCTTATGAATTTCTGGCTCCACAAAAACAGGTCTTAAGTGATCTTTCTCAAGGTGCTTCCCTCTTTCCATATCTGTATGGTTTTATTACACATTTTATCCTTGATACATACTGTCATCCATATGTCAGGGAAACGGAAAACATCACAGGACTCTCCCATTCTGAAATAGAAGCTGATTTTGACAGACTTTTATTATGCAAAGACGGTCTGGATCCTGTTTCTTCCAAACTGACCGGTCATCTTGCAGTCACTTCTGAGATTGCTGAATCCATTTCACATTTTTATCCGGACCGGATTACTGCCGATCATATTGCCACTGCACTTCATTCCATGATCAAGCTGCTTGATTTTCTTGTGGCTCCGCAAAAGACAAAGCGGTTTTTGATCAACCAGGTATTAAAACTGTCAGGTAACTATGAGGGTATGCATGGTCTGATCATAAATTATGAACCCAATCCTGTGCTGGTTCCACATTGTGACAAGTTATATTCACTCTACCAATCAAGCATTCCTGTCTGTGTGCAGAGCATCCTTGCCTATCAGGATTATTTGCAGAATGAAACAGCCCTGAGTGCAGTTTTTAATCGAACTTTTGAACATGAATAGGAGACTTATAAATGAATTTCAAACTTACAAAACTTGAAAAATCCTGGATTCTCTATGATGTTGGTAATTCTGCTTTTATCCTTATGGTTTCTACCATTATCCCGATTTATTTTAATCACCTTGCAGAAACAGCAGCTATTTCTTCTGTTGATTTTCTTGCTTACTGGGGATATGCCATGTCGATTTCAACTCTGATCGTTGCATTTGCAGGACCATTGCTTGGAACATTTTCTGATTACCAGAACTTTAAAAAACCAGTGTTCGCAATCTCAATTCTGGTCGGTGCAATTGGATGTGCAACACTGGGTCTTGTTCATTCATGGATTCTGTTTTTAATTGTATTCATTGTTGCAAAAATCGGTTTTAATTCAAGTCTGATCTTCTATGACTCCATGCTCACTGATATCACAACAGAAGACAGAATGGATAAAATTTCATCACATGGCTTTGCATGGGGATATATTGGAAGCTGTATTCCATTTATCTTAAGTCTTGTTTTGGTACTTGGTGCTGATAAGATAGGTCTTACCATGGAAGCCGCAATGGCAATTTCTCTTGCCATGATCGCAGTATGGTGGATCCTTGCTTCTCTTCCTCTGTTAAAAAAGTACCACCAGAAGTACTATGTTCCCGTTCAGGACAGAGTGATCTATCATACTTTTAAAAGACTCTTCGAGTCCCTGAAAAATATAAAAAATGAAAAACATATTTTTATGTTCCTTCTGGCATTTTTCTTCTATATTGATGGCGTTTACACCATTATAGAAATGGCAACTGCTTACGGGAAAGCACTTGGATTTGACAGTACTCAACTCTTAGGAGCATTGCTTTTAACGCAGATCGTGGCGTTTCCTTCAGCCATACTGTTTGGACGGCTGTCCGATAAATTCAACAATACCAGGCTGATCACAGTCTGCATCATTGCTTATTTCTTTATCACGATCTTTGCGATGCTCATGAACAAACAGATTCATTTCTGGATCCTTGCTGTCTGTGTCGGGCTGTTCCAGGGTGGTGTCCAGTCTTTATCAAGATCTTATTTTGCCAAGATCATTCCTGCAGAAAAATCAGGCGAATACTTTGGCATCCTTGATATTTGCGGCAAAGGTGCCTCATTTCTTGGCACTACGCTGATCGGAGTCATCAGTCAGGTGACCGGAAGCGTAAATAAAGGAATCAGTGTTTTGATCATTATCTTTATCATTGGAATTATTTTATTCCGTAAATCAGTAGCGATGCTTCCAAAGGCAAAATAAATTACATAAAACGAGACCCTGCGATATGGGTCTCGTTTTATTATAATCTATGAGTTCTTGACCTCTTTGGTCGCTATGACTGCAATATTTGTACCCGCAACATTTTTTATGATCACATCCCCAATATTAACAGGGGCATGTACCACAGTCTGATTTATTTCTTTCATGCACTCCATGATCTTATCCTTTGGGATATCTTCTTTGGTCTTAACGGAAACGACCTTTGCCCTGCCTCCGATCACTCTTGCTGTTGATGTAACGATCCTTCTTGGATCCGTCATTTCTTTTTTTGCGTAGATCTCACCTTTTTTGCAGGTATTGCCTGCTATTTTTATTACACTGCCCTGATCTGTAGTAACGCTCAGAAGGCATCCAAGAGGACAGCCAATACAGATCAATTCTTGATTTTTCATATTCTGATTGCTCCTTTCATGCGTCCTGCTCCACTTTGATCACAATTTCTTTCAGATCATGATTGTTGGTCAGTTTATCTTTTTTCAGAAGAATCTCTTCCATTTCACCAGGCGCCATGACTTTTTTTCGCTTTTCCATTATCATTTCCCCATCAAAATAAACTCTGATCCAGGCATCACGGTATACATCACGCACTCTGAAACGGATGATCATATTGTCATGTACTTTGTCTGGACGAATCGTTTTTGGCACACTGTATCTGACTCCTGACTCTGTCCTGATTAATATCTCCTGCTTTATAGTTTCTGTATCTTTTCCTTCTCCTGCGTAAGCTGCAGCACTTCTTCCTGCCCATGCAGCTTCCTGTGATACATAATCGACCAGATCATGTACATGCAATACATTCCCACATGCAAAAACACCTTCTATTGTTGTTTCAAATGACTCATTCACAATAGGGCCATTGGTTGCAGATTCGATCGCTACACCCATGGAAACGGACAATTCATTTTCCGGAATCAGTCCGACCGATAAGAGCAGTGTGTCACATGAAATATATTCTCTCGTGTCAGAAATAGGTTTTCCATCATCTCCGACCTGTGCGATCACGACCCCTTTTACCCGTTCTTTTCCATCAATCTCTACCACCGTTGTACGGAGTTTAAGTGGAATTCCAAAGTCATCAAGGCATTGCACGATATTTCTTTTCAATCCACCTGAAAAGGGAAGTAATTCTGCTACCAGTTTTACCTTTGCACCCTCAAGTGTCATCCTTCTGGCCATGATCAGTCCAATATCCCCGGATCCAAGGATCACAACTTCTTTGCCCGGAAGATATCCCTCAAGATTTACGATCCTCTGCGCTGTTCCGGCAGAATAGACCCCTGCAGGACGAAATCCCGGAATATTCAGTGCACCTCTGGGTCTTTCCCTGCATCCCATCGCTAATATAACTGCTTTTGCCTGGATTTGGTAGATACCAAGTTCGGCACTCATCGCTGTTATGATTTTTTCCGGTGTAACAGACAGTACCATCGTATTCAGCCTGTATTCGATTCTTTTGTCTGTGATCCGTTCAACAAATCTGGCAGCATATTCTGGTCCGGTCAGTTCTTCCTTAAAAGTATGCAGTCCAAATCCATTATGAATGCACTGGTTCAAAATACCGCCCAGCTCTCTGTCACGTTCCAATATCAGAATATTGGAATTGCCGGCTTCATAAGCTGCATCTGCTGCCGCAAGACCTGCCGGTCCTCCTCCTATAATGACAATATCATATTGATTCATTTTGTCCTCCCTGTTACAAGTCTGGATTCTTTCCCTGATTTGGTGACCTGTTCCATTGGTATCTCACATTCCCTTGATAGTATTTCCATAAGTTTAGGTGTACAGAATCCTGCCTGGCATCTGCCGGATCCTGCTCTGGCTCTTCTTTTGATCCCATCAAGGGAACGTGCCCCGACAGGCCTATGTATCGCATCCAGAATTTCACCTTCCGTGATCATTTCACATCTGCAAACGATTTTACCGTATGCCGGATTTTGTCTGATCAGTTCATTTCTTTCCTCTAAACTGTATTCCTCCGGATTTAGAATTCCTTTTCTTGTTGCTACAAAATCCTCTTTTTGTTCGAGCGGCAGAATCTTCCTAACAAGGTCTCCGACTAACTCCGCAATTGCGGGTGCACTGCTCAGTCCCGGTGATTCTATTCCAGCAACATCGACAAGCCCTGGAACATCACTGACTTCTTCAATGATGAACTCATGATGTTCTTCATGTGCCCTCAGTCCTGAAAAGGATGTTATGACCTGGTTAAGCGGAAGGTTCTTCACACTTTGACCTGCTTTCATCTTAATCATTTCCAGCCCTTCAACCGTGGTATTGGTTCCTTCCTTGTCTTCTATATCGATCGCAGTTGGTCCAACGATCAGATTGCCATGAATGGTCGGTGCCACTAAAACACCTTTGCCATATTTTCCCGGAAGTGAAAAAATAGTTTTCCCAACGTGTTTGCCTGCCGCCTTATCAAGTAGAAAATAATCGCCCCTTCTAGGGATGATTTTCATTTTGTTCTGGCTTAACATATTATGGATCTCATCTGCAAATACTCCGGCTGCGTTGATCACACATTTACTGACAAGTTCACCTTTGTCTGTCTGAATTAAAAATCCCTCTTCTGTTCGATCAATTTGATTCACTGTCGTTTCAAATTGAAAACTGACACCATTCTCAGCTGCGTTTTCTGCAAGTGCGATCGTCAGCGTAAAGGGACAGATGATCCCTGAAGAAGGGGCGTACACTACAGAAGTCACATCTTCTGAAAGATTTGGTTCCATTCTGACTGCTTCTTCTCTGCTCAGGATCGTCATTCCCTCAACTCCATTTTGTCTGCCTCTTTCGAGAAGTGCCTTTAGCTTTGCCTCGTCACCCGGATTGCTGCATGCTACAAATGCGCCATTTTTTAAATAAGGAATATCCAGGTCTTTGACCAGTTGATCCATCATCTTGTTCCCTCTGACGTTCATTTTTGCCATGAGCGATCCATATTCAGCATCAAAACCTGCATGTATGATTGCGCTGTTTGCTTTTGAAGTACCACAGCATACATCTTCTTCTTTATCCAGCACACAGATATCTAATTTGTATTTTGATAACTCCCGTGCTATGGCGCATCCCGTTACTCCTGCTCCAATGATCACTACATCTTTCATGTCTGCCTCCTCTGCAATTGAAAGTACGCTTCGCGTAATTAAACTTTACTGAATAAAAAAAGAGTCAGGTCAATCAGACGTACTTGTGGGTACGCTCATTGCCGACTCTCATCTCATGCATTCATTATTAAATTCTTTATTTAATTCTTTATTTATTCTTTTGCCCATCCAAAGGAACATTTTACAGCTTTATTCCATCCTTTGATTCTCTTTTCCCGTTCATCTGGGCACATCGTTGGAACAAAGATCTGATCTGTATTCCAGTCATTCATGACTTCTTCTTTATTTTTCCAGAACCCAACTGCAAGTCCTGCCAGGTATGCCGCTCCCATTGCTGTTGTCTCTACACATTTTGGACGCTTGACCGGCACATCCATAATATCAGCCTGAAACTGCATCAGGAAATTGTTTTCACAGGCACCGCCGTCTACCTTTAAGGTCTTTAATGAGATACCGGAATCTGCCTGCATCGCAGCGATGACATCACTTACCTGAAATGCGATGGATTCTAATGTAGCTCTGATAATATGGCATTTATTAACCCCTCTTGTCAGACCTACGATCGTGCCTCTGGCATACTGATCCCAGTGCGGTGCACCAAGGCCTGTAAAAGCAGGAACAACGTAACAGCCATTGGTGTCTTTTACTTTTTTTGCCATATATTCTGAATCCGGTGAGGTATCGATCAGTCTCATCTCGTCCCTCAGCCATTGGATTGCAGCTCCTGCGACAAAAATCGATCCTTCCAGTGCGTAGTTTACTTTTCCATCCAGTCCCCATGCGATGGTCGTAACAAGACCATTTTGGGAAAACACCGGCTTTTCGCCCGTATTCATCAGTAAAAAGCAGCCGGTTCCATAAGTGTTCTTGGCTTCTCCTGCCTGAAAGCAGGTCTGACCAAATAAAGCTGCCTGCTGATCCCCTGCCGCACCGGCTATCGGAATCGCTCCTCCAAGAAAAGAAGGATCAGTCTCACCGTAAACATAACTGGATGCTTCGACCTTAGGAAGCATTTCAATTGGAATATCCATTTCATCCAGAATATCCTGATCCCATTTTAATTCCTGAATATTGAAAAGCATCGTTCTGGATGCATTGGAATAGTCCGTTACATGAACTCTTCCTTTCGTCAGTTTCCAGATCAGCCAGGTCTCGATCGTTCCAAATAAAAGCTTACCTTCCTTTGCTTTCTGACGTGCTCCTGGAACCTGATCCAGAATCCACTTCAGCTTTGTTCCTGAAAAATAAGCATCAATTACCAGTCCCGTCTTTAATCTGAAACTATCCGTCAATCCTTTCTCTTTTAAAGAATCGCAATATTCCGAAGTACGTCTGCACTGCCAGACAATTGCACGATTCACCGGTTCACCGGTCTCTTTATCCCACACGACTGTAGTTTCTCTCTGATTGGTGATTCCGATCGCAGCAATATCCTGTGCGGTCGCTCCGATTTTTGACATAGCCTCCACAGCTACCCCTAACTGTGTCGACCAAATCTCACCGGCATCATGTTCCACCCATCCGGGCTTTGGAAAGAACTGCGTAAATTCTTTCTGTGCCATACTGCAGATCTCACCCTGCTGATTGAACAGAATACATCTGTTGCTTGTAGTCCCCGAATCCAAGGCCATTACATACTGTGCCATGAAATATC
>JAQVCQ010000194.1 GCA_028689715.1 Lachnospiraceae bacterium | reverse complement strand
TGAAAAAAGAGCAGATCCATCCATGTGAAATAGTCTTCCCATTAGATAGAGTCTGCTCTCTGTCACTAATTAATATGATGTTTTGTTGAAATTCTAAGTCTGTTCATGGCTCTGTTCAATGCTGCTTTTGTCGAATAATACTCTTTAATGCTTTGTTGTTGCCTTAGTCTTTCCTGCGCCCGCATCATCGCTGCGCTTGCACGATTTTCATCTATTTCTTCCGGTCTTTCTACAGTGTCTGCCAATAGGACGACGTTGTCCCCTGTCGTTTCAATAAAACCTTTACTTACTGCTGCGAACTGCCACCCGTCCTTTGTTTTAAATCTGAGTTCTCCGGGACTGACACAGGTGACCATTGACTCGTGATCTGCAAGAATTCCATGTTCACCATCCATGCCGGGGAATACAATGCTTTCGCACTCACCCTTAAAAAATACCCGTTCGCACGCAATGATCTCTAATTGAAATGTTTTCGCCATATAACACCACCCAATCTATTCTGCAGCTCTCATAGCCTCTGCCTTTTGTTTTACCTCTTCAATTGTTCCCACCATTAAGAATGCCGATTCTGGATATTCGTCCATTTCACCCTCTACAATTGCCTTGAAACCTCTGATCGTATCGGAAAGGGATACAAATTTACCTGTCATGCCTGTGAAATTTTCAGCAACATGGAATGGCTGTGATAAGAACTTTTGTATTTTCCTTGCTCTGTATACTGCCGTTTTATCGTCTTCTTCCAACTCTTCCATTCCCAGTATCGCAATAATATCCTGAAGTTCTTTGTATTTCTGTAAGATCTCCTGCACTTTTCTTGCTGTCTGATAGTGCTCTTCTCCTACAATGTCAGGTTCCAGGATCCTTGAAGAGGATTCAAGTGGATCGACTGCAGGATAAATACCCTGCTCTACAATTTTTCTGGATAGAACTGTTGTTGCATCCAGATGTGCAAATGTGATCGCCGGTGCTGGATCAGTCAGATCATCCGCCGGAACATAAACGGCCTGTACGCTCGTAATCGATCCATTTCTGGTCGAAGTAATTCTTTCCTGTAATTCGCCTACTTCGTTTGCAAGTGTTGGCTGGTAACCTACCGCAGAAGGCATTCTGCCAAGAAGCGCTGATATCTCAGAACCAGCCTGTACAAATCTGAAAATATTATCAATAAATAAAAGAACATCCTGGTTTTCTTTGTCACGGAAATATTCCGCCATGGTAAGTCCTGTCTGTGCAACACGCATTCTTGATCCGGGTGGTTCATTCATCTGTCCAAATACAAGTGCTGTTTTATCAATAACACCCGATTCTTTCATCTCTGTCCATAAATCGTTCCCTTCTCTGGAACGTTCTCCTACTCCGGTAAATATAGAGTATCCGCCGTGTTCAGTTGCTACATTTCGGATCAGCTCCTGTATCAATACTGTCTTGCCAACACCCGCTCCGCCAAACAGACCGATCTTACCACCCTTTGCATAGGGAGCGAGCAGGTCAATTACTTTAATACCTGTTTCAAGAATTTCAGCGACCGGACTTTGATCTTCAAAAGCAGGCGGTGTTCTGTGGATCTTCCATTTTTCATCCCCCACGACCTCTTCTCCACCATCAATCACATCTCCCAGTACATTGAACATTCTTCCAAGAGTCTGTGTTCCGACCGGAACTTTAATGCAATCTCCTGTTGCAGTGACTTCCATTCCTTTTACAAGACCATCACTTGAGGCCAGCATGATACATCTTACTATATGATTTCCCATATGACTTGCAACTTCCATTACAACTCTTTTTCCTTCATGAATTACTTCAAGGGCATCTTTTATCATAGGGAGTTTTCCATTCTCAAATTCCACATCCACGACCGGTCCTAGAACCTGAACAATTTTACCTATTTCCATCGTTTCCCCTTTCCTATTTTCTTATACTTTTGGCTCCGCTTACAATTTCTGTGATTTCCTGTGTGATCGCAGCCTGTCTTGCTCTGTTATATGCCAGATTCAGTTTTTTCAGCATATCTTTGGCACTTTCAGTTGCTGCCTGCATTGCCATCATTCTTGCATTCTGTTCACTTGAATAGGATTCTACCAGTGCTCCATAGATCAGACCTTTTAAGTAATCTGGAACAAGATGTTCCATTACCGCTTCCGGCGATGGCTCAAAGGCTGCATACTGCGCTTTTACTCTTCTTCGCTCTACCCATTCTCTCTTTAGCGGAAGAAGTCTCTGACATACCACTTCTGATTTCATTGGGGTCACCATTTTGCTATATATGATATAAATGTCATCCAGTTCTTTTTGCATGAAAAGATAAATCATGGTATCAGATATCATTTCAGCACGATACAGCGATGGATTTTGTGCTGTGTACATAAACTCCGCATCTACACTGACGCCTTTTCTGAAAAAATATTGTCTTCCTACCTGTCCAATAACGAACAAAAAATTGTTTTCATATTTTTTCATTTCTTCTTCTGCGCATTTAATGACTTTGTGATTATAAGCACCCGCAAGTCCTTTATCAGCTGTAATAACAAGATATCCGACCTTGCGTTCCTCTTCCGGAATGTTCTCACGTCTTTTAAAAAATTCATGTTCTACATGTGGTGCACGCATTAATATATC
>JAQVCQ010000193.1 GCA_028689715.1 Lachnospiraceae bacterium | reverse complement strand
TTGAACCAAATCACGCATGCTGCGTGATAGCCTTTTCTATTTTTTTTGCTGTGCCATATTGCTTTGGCGCAGCTTTTCTTTTACACTATTCTTATCTTAAAAAAGGAAAAACCTCACAGATGAGAGCTTAGTTTGGCGACCCGGCAACTCATTCTGTGAGGTTTAATCACATGTATGAGTATAAAGTCTTTTTGTTTCTTTTTCAAGTCTATTCGTGATCCACCTGCAAGGATTTTTGTGACCATTTACAATTATCTTTTACAGGAGGGCTCATTTTATGAATGAAGCAAACACAAACTATTTGAAACAACATATCGATATTCTATCATTCCGTGACCTTGCACCGGGCACGATCACTACCTACACTTCTTACATGACCCAGTTCATGGAATGGACGGAGTCTGTCCTTTTTTCAAAGCCACTTTCTGATATTTCATGGGAAGAACTCCGTTCCTATATCCGATTTCTAAAGGAAGTCAGAGAACTCAACCCTCGTACCGTGAATGTCCATATCGCTCAGCTGCGTGACTTTTACCACTATGTCCTGCACCGCGACTGGGACCGCTACCAGATTCCTTATCTTCATTATGATGAACTTCTTCCTAAAGTTCCAACTAAGGCTGAAGTGAATTCCATTATCGACTCTGTTTACAATCCCAAACATAAAGCGGAACTGGCGCTGCTATACTCTTCCGGCATCAGAGTCAGTGAACTCACACGCCTCAAATGTGGTGATATCTATCATTCCAGACACTGCATCTACATATCAAGAAGCAAGAACCGTTCTGACCGTTATGCTGTTCTTTCCGAAAGAGCCTATGAGCAGCTCGTTGCCTACGTCCGCCTACTCCATCCCTCTGCCACAAAGCAGGACTGGCTCTTTCCCGGTCAAAAAGCCGGTTCCCATATTCATCAGCAGTCTGTTTATAACACGTTTAAAAAATGGCTCTCGGTCTTAGGTCTTTCTGATGCAGGCTACACACTACACAGCCTCCGCCACGGATTCGGACTTCATTTGTATGAAGCGGGCACGGACATCATGACCATCAAGGAGGCCATGGGACACAAATCTCTTTCTAGCACTTCCGTTTATCTGACACTGGGTATCGGCAACGGAAGGAGCGTGACAAGTCCATATGATGCCTGATGTTTTGAAGTTCGATCAGTCGCTCCTGGAGGATGAGCAGGCATCCGGTTTTTATCCTATCCGGGATATCTTCCAACGTTTCTATCCCAGTTATCTGGACTTACATTCTGTATCGGATGTCCAGCACAGAACTGCCAACTGTATTGTCAACTGCAAGACCGGCGGTTTTGGTTATAATGTCAGCTATTGCGAGGAATGCGGCCATTTGAAGATCCATGCCTGCGCCTGCAACAACCGCAGCTGTCCCAACTGTCAGACTTCTCTGGAGAAGAAGTGGGTCATGGCAAGGAATTCCGAGTTGATTGAAGGGGTTGCCTACTACCATCTCATCTTTACAGTCCCTCATGAGCTGAATGACCTCATGTTTCAGAACCAGAAGCTCCTTTATGACCTGCTCTTTAAATGTGCCAGCGATACCATTCTGACCTTATGCAGAGATCCGGCTTATATGGGCGCTACACCAGGCATCATCTCGGTGCTTCATACGTGGGGCCAGCAATTGAATCTGCACCCGCACCTCCATACCATGATCTCCGGCGGCGGACTGGGACGAACCAGTCAGTTTATAGAAACAAAACACAAAGGATTTATTATTCCTGTCCAAGCCCTTGGAAAAATGTTCCGCGGAAAATATATGGCTGCCTTAAAACAGCTCCATGATACGGATAAGCTTTCTTACGGCAATGGCTGTAAACATCTTCGCAACTGCTATTCCTGGAAGGAATTCGTTAATCAAATGTACGATAAGCAATGGCTGCCTTTTGTGAAGGAAACCTTCAACGGGAACGGAAATGCCATTGAGTATCTTGCACGCTATGCCTACCGGACAGCCATCAGCAACAGCAGAATTCATGCCGTCGATGATAAGAATGTGTCATTCCGGTATACCGATTATGCAGACGGGAACCAGAAAAAAGTGAAGACTGTTTCTGGAACGGAATTCATTCGTCTGTTCCTGCAGCATGTACTTCCCAAAGGATTCAACCGCGTACGCTTCAGTGGATTTCTGACAAACAGCCAGAAGACAAAGAAGCTGAAGCTGATCCACCGGTTACGAAATACCATCTATAAAGGAAATCCTGTCAAAGAGCTGAAGACTGCAGATTTGATGATGCTATTGTTTCAGCGTGATATCTGTCATTGTTCTAAATGCAGTGGTACGCTGATTCACCTGCCAAGGGGTGTTCCATTGACCGCATTACAATTCTGATAATGACAAACTGAAAAGTCGCCTGAAACAGGACGGCTTATGAAGCATGCTTTTTTCAGGATATATTTTCGCCACATCGTCCTCAAACAGAATATTTATCTGATCTGACTGGCTGGTGAATGGCATACCTGCATCTGTTGGCAGACCTTCAAAACTGCATATACCGTTCGCATGCGTGACTTGATTCAAAGGAAAAGTACTAAATCAGGGGCTTGAAGTATTTCTCAAGCTCTTGATTTTGAGCCCCTGACTTAGAACTTTTCTAATCTATT
>JAQVCQ010000007.1:18980-53444 GCA_028689715.1 Lachnospiraceae bacterium | reverse complement strand
GATTTTTGATTATTGAGTGATTTACTTGTTATGATCGAGTGATCGTTTCTATTTCTATCTGTGCAAGCATACCATCCAGATCCTCCAGATGAAATTCCCCGGTTCCCGCACACATTGAACTAGCTGAAGAGATCGCACTTGCAAGTCTAACTGTTTCTTCTCCACTCATTTTTTTTGCAATTCCAATTGCATATCCAGCTGTCATGGCGTCACCACACCCGACTGTATTGACCGGTTTGAATTGTGGTACCCTTGCTCTGAAGATTCCATCACTGCAGACTGTCAGCGAACCCCTTTTACCAAGCGAGATCACCGTATAGGCAATCCCTTTCTGATGGAGCCTGACTGCTTCATCGATCAGCTCTTCTTCTGATAACTGTTCTTTTCCTGTCAGCATCGCGATCTCATCATCATTGGGTTTGACCATATCCGGATTTGCCTCCAGATTCATTTCAAGCAGTTCTCCACTGGTGTCCATCAAGACCGGTTTTTTATATTTTCTGGCAATTTTGATCAGCTCTGAATAGTATGTAACAGGAACTCCTTTTGGAACGCTTCCAGAAATGCTGATTACATCTGCTTTTTGAACAAGCATCTCATAATGAGCAAGGAATGCATTCAGTTCTTCTTTTGAGACTGTAATGCCTGGTTCGAGCAGTTCAGTCTGCTGTTTTGTTGTTTCATCATAGATATTGATACAGGATCTGCTTTCTCCTTTTGTAAATAAGAATGCGCTTTTTACGCCATCCTGTTCTATAGCCTCAGAAATATATGCACCTGAATGACCGCCTAGAAATCCTGTGGCGACGACTTCTTCTCCGTAAGTTGCTGCGATCCTTGAAACATTTAGTCCCTTACCACCTGCAGAATAAGTACATTCTTTTACTCTTCCAACTGTAAAAGGTACAAACTTTTCAACAACATAACGTTTGTCGATCGCAGCGTTTAAAGTTACTGTTAAGATCATAGCACTCCTCCATCTTCTGCAAGTTCATTGGTAAGCAATACTTTCCCTGATACACCTCCCGGTGCTTTGTATAATAAAAATGCTTCCTGTGCGTCACGCATTGGAATCTTTTTTGCAATCATTTCTTCAGGTACTTTCAATTCACCTGTTGCAAAATAATGTGCTGCCAGACTCCATTCTTTACCTGGGAACGGAGCACTGTAAGACATCCAGGATCCTGTCAGTTTGAATTCTTTGCGGTTCATATTCTCCCACATCTTAGGACTGAATGTCAGGTCAACATGTGGTGTGCCAATGAAGCATACGTTTGCTTTGTTTGCAGCCAGTTCAAATGCCATATACATGGTAGGTGCTGCTCCTGCAGTCTCAAATACAAAATCATATCCCTTTCCATCAGTCAGCTCTTTCGCCTGTTCCATAAAGTTCTCATCTTTTGTATTAATGACTTCATCTGCTCCAAGCTTCTTCGCAAGTGCCAGTCTTTCCTCGCTGATATCAAATACGACCAGTTTTTTAGATCCAAATATTTTAGCCCATTGAAGGGTGAACATCCCGATCGTTCCAGCGCCAAGTACTGCGACCGTGCCTCCGCCTTTGTAATCGTTCTGGATCAGACCATGGATCGCGACCGTTGCGGGTTCGACCATTGCACCCTTGTCAAAGGAAACCTGTTTATCCAGTACTACCACATTCTTTTCCGGAATTACAAGATATTCTGCATTGCTGCCCTGTTGTCTTGATCCAATAAAACTATAATGTCTGCATAACGAATAATTCCCATTCTGACAGTCTTCACACTTCATACATGGCAGGAGTGGTGCACCTGTCACATGATCACCCACTTTGACCTCTTTGACTCCTTCGCCAATTTCAACCACAACTCCGGAAAATTCATGTCCTAATACGATTGGATAAAAATGAACCCCGTGGTGCAGTACTCTTGGTACATCAGACCCACAAATTCCTGAAACTGCGATTTTTATCTTAACACTGTCAGGTGTGACGGATGGTTCCACAATCTCCTCATACCTGACATCTTCATTTGCATGCACAACTGCTGCTTTCATTTCTGACTCCCATCTGCGACTTTTGAACGCTTTGTTATTCTTCTTTCACTTCTTATTTGAAATCCTGCAGGACTGCTCTTTATTTCCTGTGCATGGTCTCTTTCAGATCTTCATAAAGCCTGCGATATGTTTGATAGTTTTTCTGATAGATCTCATGTTTCTCCATATCCGGCTCGTGTACTCTTGTGACTTTTACAGTCTCTTTTACTGCTTCTTCGTAACTTGAATACCAGCCGATTCCCATTCCAGCCAGGATGGCTGCGCCAAGAGTCGTTGCAGTATCTGAGGACGGAACTTCGATCCTTCTTCCTGTAATATCCGCTTTGATCTGAGTCCAAAGTCTAGAGTTTGCTGCACCGCCCATAGCGCGGAGCATCTGTGCATGTGCACCGGCTGCTTCTGCTTCTTCTAAATTATGTAACAGTGAAAAACCAACGCCCTCTAATAAAGCTCTGATAAAATGTGATTTTGATTTATTAAAATCGATTCCATAATAAACACCTTTTGCGTCAGGATCCCAGATCGGTGACCGTTCTCCTGCAAGATAAGGTAAAAAGATCATTCCATCACTGCCTGGGGCAATCTGTTCTGCCAGTTCATCCAAAATGGCAAACGATGAGCTCTCTTTTGATTTTGCAAGTTCTCTTTCATAATCTCCAAAAGCACCTTCGAACCACCTGAGTGCTCCGCCTCCGCCTGTAGTTCCTCCCTGAAGGAGCCATTTGTCAGGAATAACATGAAAACTGCAGATCAGCTTAGGACTTGCTGTATAAATGTCAGTACAGATACTCATACCGCCTGCCTGTCCCCCCTGCTCCTGTGTCTGACCATCTGCATAAACTCCTGCACCAAGTGTTCCGCAGGCTGCATCAAGACCTCCTGCAACTACAGGTGTTCCAGCAAGCAGACCCGTCTGCCTTGCACATTCTTCACTGACTCCACCAACCACATCATGACAATCATAAATGTCTGGAAGAAAAGAAAGCGGAATCCCCAGTCTGCCAGCCATTTCACTATCCCAGATCCCTTTTTGCAGATGAAAACAATGGAGACCATAACCCTGGGATTTTTCCTGTGATGCAATATTTGTCATTCTATAAACGATATAGCTGTTCGACTGTAATACTTTATCTATTTTTTTATATTGATCAGGATAGGTCTCCTGATACCATCTGATTTTTGCAGTAGAATAGGATGGCTGCAACGGATTTCCGGCAACAGAAAAAATTTGGTCTGCTCCAATTTCCTGATTCAGTCTGATGCAGATATCATTGGCCCTGGTATCCATCCAGATCGGATTATTAAAGAGTACATTTCCCTCCTTATCAATCGCAATTGCTGACCAGCTTTGACCATCTACCCCAATTCCTGCGATCTGGTCCGGTGTAACATTCCCTTTTTCCAGGACTCTTTTTATTCCTCTGCAGGTAGCTTCCCACCATTCATCAGGTTTTTGCTCAATGTGACCGGGCTTTGGATAATACACCGGATAACCTTCATTCACCGATGCGATCACTTCACCCTTTCTGTTAAATATTGCGACCTTACAGGCACTTGTGCCAATATCAATACTTAAGATAAACTGCCCCATAAGTGTATTCCTCCATATCTTTCGTTACTAGTTCGCTTTTCCATCACAGCCACAGACGATCATTCTGCTCTTAACGAGATTCTTTACTTTTTCCATTGCAGCTTCCCCATATTTTTTAGGATCGATCGTGTCTGGTTTTTCTTCAAAATAGTGCTTTACCGCTTCTGAATAGGCTGCACGCAGTTCTGTTGCGAAATTGACCTTGCAGATTCCGCGACTGACGCACTCTCTGACTTCTTCATCACTTAATCCACTTGCTCCGTGCAGTACGAGTGGAATGGAAACAACTTTTCTAATTTCGGAAAGGCGCTCTTTATCTAATACCGGAACTCCGACATAAAAACCATGTGCCGTTCCGATTGCGATCGCGAGGGATGAAATTCCTGTTTTTTCTACAAATTCCACTGCTTCTGCAGGATTGGTATTGGTGTCTGCTTCTGCTTCAAGATCATCTTCTTTTCCACCGACTTTTCCAAGTTCAGCTTCTACTGGAATCCCCAGAGCACTTACTTCTTTTACTACTTTTGCCGTCAGTTCAATATTTTCAGCAAATGGAAGTGCCGATCCATCGATCATGATAGAAGTATATCCTGTTTTTGCTGCGTGAATTGCAAGGTCATAACTGCTGCCATGATCAAGATGCAGTGCTACAGGTACCGATACCTTCGCTGCTTCTGCTGCGACAATTGCAGCATAGGTCTCTACTGTGCCATATTTAATTGTAGAAGGTGTCGTCTGAAGCATTACCGGTGCATTTAATTCCTGTGCTGCTGCCAGTACTGCCTTTACCATTTCCATATTTTCAACATTGAATGCGCCAACTGCGTATCCACCTGCCTGTGCGTCTAATAGCATTTTTTCTGAAGTTACCAATGACATAATTTTTCTCCTTATTCATTCCTTAATAATATAGTTTCAAATGTGTTTCTATCACCTCTGTATCTTGATATGGAATACTCGATCACTTCATCTGATGCATTAAATCCTTTGGAAATAAATTGCTGGATCGCTTTGCCTCTTTTAATCTCAAGATATTTCATATCAGTAGCGGTAGCTTCGACCGCTTCGATCAGACGTTCAATTTTATAGATCTTCGTTGATTCTTTCATTGCAAGAATCGGATACAGTGATTCTGTCTCCAGATTATGTTCCATCACAAAACTGCATTTTTCATATGGCAGATATGACTTGGTCGTTACGATCGGTTCCCCGTCAGCACAACGTTTTCTGTGAATGTAGATCGCCTTTTCGCCGGTCTTGAGCTGCAGGTGAAGTGCAATGTCTTCCGGTGGAAGGACAACTTCAAAGTCAAGAATGATCGTACTTGGTACTCTTCCGCTCTTTTCGATCTGGTCATTAAAAGATTCCAGCGCGTTCGTAAAATTCTGATGGAACTTCGGCTTCGATACAAAAGTACCTTTGCTTTTCATCCGGACCAGCCATCCCTTGTGTTCCAGGTCGCTGATTGCCTGCCTGACCGTCGTCCTGCTGATCTGGAACATTTCACTTAATTCCTTTTCCGTTGGGATCGCATCTCCCACCTGATAATTTCCCGCCATGATCTCAGCAAGAATTAATTCTTTCAACTGAAAATATAACGGAATCGGAACTTCTTTATTCAGTTTTGAAACATCCAGCATATTGGTTCTCCTTCATGATTCTTCTGTGATCCTGATTTCGTTTTCTATTGTTTCGATAGATTATATTTCTATTTGTTGTAATGTAGTAACATTACAATGTAATAATATGCTTTGTGCTTTCTTTTGTCAACCCATTTTCATAGAAAGAATCCCGCTTTTGTTTTAAAAAAAGCTACTTTTGTTTAAAAAAAAGCTACTTACCCCGGTAAGGTAAGTAGCATATTCATGTAATAATACTATTTATTATTCTTTGATTTCTCTGACCAGTTCTTCTATTCTGCTCTTTTCAGGCATTGAGCGGATCGCGCCCTTTTTGGTCGTAACAAGGTATGCTGCTGTATTGGCAAATGTAAGCATATCACCAAGATCTTTTTCGGTCAGATCTGCCAGTCCATGTTCGAGAACAAAATTCAACATACTACCACAGAAGGTATCACCGGCACCTGTCTTCTCAATGACGCCATCATTGTGTGTAATCCCTCTATAAACCTTTTTATCTTTGTAAAATGCGTAGCTTCCATCTCTTCCTGCTGTCAGATTCAGCAGGGTAATATTAGGATACTGTTGCATGAGCATTGCTGCACTCTGATCAAAATCAGCGATTCCTGTCATCATTTCAATTTCATTGTCAGAAATCTTTACCACATCACAGACTGATAATCCATAAGCGATCTGTTCTTTGGCATCTTCTTCACTATTCCATAACGGTGCTCTGTAGTTTGGATCAAAAGATATGATCAGGCCACCTTCTTTTGCACATTCAATTGCTTTTTTTGTTGCCTCTCTGACTTCAGGATCTGTCATGGACAACGTTCCAAAATGAAAAATCTTTGCAGAACGAATCAGCTCTAAATTCACTTCATCTGCTTTTAACATCATATCAGCACCCGGATGTCTGTAAAAGGAAAAATCCCTCTCTCCATTCTCATACGTCTTAACGATCGCAAGTGTTGTATTATAATAAGGATCTACTACAAGACCTTCTGTTGAAATTCCAACTTCTTTTACTACATCCGTCAGAATTCTACCAAAAATATCATTTCCAATTTTTCCAATGAATGCACATTCTTTACCAAGTTTTTTTAACATTGCAAGTACGTTGCAAGGTGCACCACCAGGATTTGCTTCAAACACAGAATTGTTCTGTTCACTCACTCCACTGTCAGTAAAATCGATCAACAGCTCTCCCAATGCAACAACATCATATTTTTTTGACATAATTTTCCCTCCAAAAATAATTCATAGGGCTATTTTATCCATTTTCCCATTTATTTTCAATCTATATTTATAAATTCTATTTATTTATAAAATTCAATCCCAGAATTTTACAAAAATAGGTTCCAGTAAATGATAGCTCTGATCAAATAAACTTTTCATTTTATTGTAAATCTCTGCATGTTCAGGATTTGGCAGGTACGACCTTTCAAATTGAATAAATCTCTTGACTTCACTAAAATCACGATAGATTCCTGCTCCGACTCCAGCCGTAACTGCAGCCCCGATGGAAGTCGCCTCTGCAACATTTCCCGGGATCCTAAGTGGTCTGGAACATACATCAGCAATGATCTGACACAGCACTTCACCTTTTGCCCCGCCGCCTGTCAGGATCAGTTCTTCTATTTCCATTCTACTCTGGTATGCCTGGAGGATCAATTCCAGATTCATAGCGACCCCCTCCAGGACTGCACGAAGGTAATCCTCTCTGTTATGTTCTGATCTGATTCCAAGAAAACATGCTGTTGTATCAGGATTCCATCTGGGACTCCTCTCCCCCAGCAGATAGGGAAGAAAAAGCAGCCTTTTTGCACCTGGAGGTGACTGTTTGACCAGCTCATCCATTTTGCTGTAGGAAACCCCCTCCTCCATCATTACTTTTTTGATATATGCGTAAGAACTTCCTGCAGACTGCATGGTTCCACAAGGCATATATTTACCCGGTATGACATGTGCAAAACAGAACAATACCTTGTTGTCGTCAATGAATTTATGATTCATTGTGCCACCGATCCATGCTGATGTTCCATACGTTGCAAAAAGCTCATCATCTTCCACACATCCTGCACCGACTGCAGAACAGGGTCCATCTCCCCCACCACAGATCACCATGGTCGATTCAGCAAGCCCGGTAGCTCTGGATGCCTCCGGTTGAATATGACCTGCAACATCTGTCGAAGCGCATAACCTGGGAAGGGTATCTTTTGAAATTCCAGCAGCCTCAAGAATCTTATCCGACCATTCCAGTTTTTCCAGATCGAACGCATTTGTACCGGATGCATCAGAATAGTCCGTTACGAACTGACCTGTCAGTTTAAAGATAATATAATCTTTTGCCTGCATCATTTTATAGGTACGCTGAAAGTTCTCCGGTTCATTTTCCTTCAGCCACATTAACTTTTCAATACTATAGCTGGCTGAGAGTCTGTGTCCGGTGATCCTGTAGATCTCATCTTCTCCGATCAGATCCCGAAGCCTCTCCTGCTCTTTTCTGGCTCTATGGTCCGCCCAGATCATGGCTGGCCGGATCGGTATTCCCTCTCTGTCTACGATCAGGCACCCCTGCATCTGTGCTGAAAATGAAACGGCTATGACATCGCCCGGATCAGCAACATATGCTAAAATCTTTTTTGTTGAATTGCATACAGCATTCCACCAGTCATCTGGATCCTGTTGTGCACACTGATTTCCAAAAAAATGAACTTCATACGATTCTGTTATACTTGTCACCAGCGTCCCATCCGTCTGAAATAATGTTGCCTTATCACCGGATGTTCCAAGGTCATGCGCTATGATATATTGTGGCATCCCGACCTCCTTACAGTTCATGGATCATTTTATTTCCATATGTTCTGATCCAGTCTGCTCTGAATGCTTCCACCGCTCCATCGATCAATGTATTGGATACCATTTGAGAAAGGATCGCACCTGGCATGGTAACTGCATGTGCACCGGCGGTAAGGGAATCCAGTACCTGTTGTGTATTCTTAAAGCTTGCTGCAAGCACTTTTGTCTCGCTTTTATCCTGATCAAATAGTGTTACGATATCACCGATCACTTTTTTACTGTCAATATTAAGATTGTTCATACGGTTAAAATATGGTGCAACATAATCTGCGCCCACTGTCGATGCAAGCATCGCCTGTTGGATCGTATAGACTGCTGTTGCTGTGACATGATAATGCATCCGTTTCAATTCCTTCATCGCCTTGATCCCCTGCTCATCTACCGGCACTTTAATAAAAACATCTTTTCCAAGACTTGCTGTGATCGCTTCTGCTTCCTTGATCATATCTTCCCAATTCGTTGCAGTGACCTGTATATGGAGCTGTCTTTCCTGAATGATTTTTTTGATTGACCAGAATAATTCAAAAAATCCGCCTTTCGCACTGGAAAGGATCGTCGGATTTGTCGTTACCCCTTTGATCTCATATAAATCACAATATTTCTTGATTTCTTCTACATTTGCAGTATCCAGTAATAACTCCATTTTTTCTCCATTCTGCCCGCCTACCGGACCTGTTGTTCTTTCTATTATATATAATATAGATTGATATGATGATCGCACATCAGATTGACAAAGTTGCTGTTCACAGTTTTTTCAGTGAATACAGAATCAATTTCAGAAGGCTGCAAAAAGGAAACTGTGCCCTGTCTTTCAGCTTTATATGCTTCCATCAGCAGCATGACTTTTGCAGCACGCGATGTCATGACTTTTAACGTTTCAACTCTGGTATGATCCTCCCCTGTAAAACCACTCTCTTTTGAAAAACCATCCGTACCGACAAATATTTTATTCACATGAAATTCCTGTGCGCACTTTTGTGTCACCGGTCCGACTGACGCCATAAATCCGGGCTGATACTCCCCACCTAATAATATGATTTTGACATGTTTCCCTGAAATATTTGTTGCAATATAAACAGAATTCGTGATTATGGTAATATCTTTTTTAGAATCTGCGAGAACCTGCGCAAGAAGGACACAGCAGGAACCTGATTCGATCATAATGGTCTCTCCGTCCTGAACCTGTTCTGCAGCTTTTTGTGCGATCTGAAGCTTTGTCTCATAATTCATCGCGATCCTGCGGCTCATTTCGTTCGTTTCATTTAAAATAGCATAGCCCTTTTCTCTTCGTACAAAACCTCTTTTTTCAAGAGTCGAAAGATCTTTTCGGATCGTGACTTCGGAAACTCCCAGTTCCTGTGAAAGCTTTCCGACTTCCAGTTTCTCGTTTTTTGTCAGCATCTCAATCATTTTCATTTGTCTGTTCATTATTTACCATACTTTCGTTCGAAAGTTATTAAAGTTTCGTTCGTAATTATTTTAATAAATTTTAGCTTAATTGTCAACGTAAATTGTCAAGTTCATTCCATCGGATTTTAAAAAATTCAATGAAAAAGAACCCGTATCATAGCAGTGATACGAGTCCTCTCCCGGAAAATTATACTATATTATGAAGGAAAGTTATAAGCTTGTTACTTGTTTGAAGCGTGAATACGCTTCTTCCCACGCTAGTGCATCTGTGGGTTCATAGGTAAAGATCTCACTGGAAGCTGAAATGACTTTACGTACTGCGTTAAGATCCTGAATGTCTCCTGATGCAACATACTGAAGTGCAATGTTACCCAGTACGGTTGCCTCGATGGGTCCTCCGACCACCTTACGGTTACAGGAATCAGCTGTCATCTGGCAAAGAAGTTCACTTTGGACTCCGCCTCCAACAATATGGATCGTTTTATAATCTTTATCGGTGCATTCTGCGATCTGCTCTAATGAATAGCGATATTTCATAGCGAGACTTTCGTTGATGCATCTTGTGATCTGTGCAGGTGTTTCAGGAATTTTCTGTTCCGTTTTTTTACAATATTCTCTGATTCTTCTTGGAACATTGCCTGCTGGAACAAATTCAGGTGCATCCGGATCTATAAAACATAAAAATGGTTCCGACTCTTTTGCCATAGTTTCCAGTGTACCAAAACTATATTCATTACCTTCACGGATCCATTGTCTTCTGCTTTCCTGAATCAGCCAGAGACCAATGATATTTTTAAGGAAGGTCGCTTTATTTGCATACCCGCCTTCATTTGTAATATTATATGCAGCGGATTTTTGATTGATAATTGGTTCATCCAGCTCAGTGCCGAGCAGCGACCATGTTCCACAACTCAAGAAAATAAAATCTTTTTCATCAGTTGGAACTGCTGCGAGTGCGCTCTGCGTATCATGTCCTGCAACTGCAATGATGTCCACAGGTTCCAGACCAAGCTCTTCACAGATCGTTTGAGATAGCTGTCCTATTTTTGTTCCTGATGGAACGATTTCGGTAAAAATAGTTTCCGGCAGTCCAAGCGCTTTGATCACTTCACCTGACCACTCTCTTTTTTTTGCATCAAGTAACTGAGATGTGGATGCAATGGAATATTCAGTCTTCATCTCTCCACAGAGAAGATAATTGAACAGATCAGGTGTCATTAGCATTGTCTTAGCACGTTCCATGAGTTTTGGTCTCTTCTTGGCCAGTGATAAGAGCTGAAATGCTGTATTGATCTCCATGAACTGATTTCCTGTTATTTCATAAAATCTGTCTTCCTCAATTAACTGAAAGCTTTCTTCAAGCATTCCGGTTGTTCTTGCATCTCTGTAATGAACTGGATTTTCAAGAAGTCTGCCGTCTTCATCCAGAAGACCAAAGTCTACACCCCATGTATCTACAGCAATACTTTGAAATCCACCTGCATGCTTTGCTTTGATCATGCCCTGTTTGATCTCATAAAATAACCGAAGTGTATCCCAGTACATTGTGTCCCCAACAATGACGGGATCATTGGAAAAGCGATGCACTTCTTTTAATGTGATCTTTTCTCCATCATACTCCCCAATCATGGCTCTTCCGCTGGAAGCTCCGAAATCAAATGCCAATACGCGTCTGGTCTCTGCCATTTTTCTACCCCTTTGTCCCATTTCGTTCTATTTTTACTGAATCTGCTCTTCTTCGAACATGACCTGTACATTTCTGGAATCAAATCTTGAGATCCATTCATCCGTAGGTCTTGTATCTGTTACAAAGATATCAATATCTTCAAAATCGCAACTTTTTGCAAATGATACCCGTTCGAACTTTGTACTGTCTGCAACTAAAATTCTTGTATTCGCCGAATCAAGAATGACTTTTTTGATATGTGCATCTGCCTCATTGGAGTCAGTAAATCCGCGTTTCATATCGATCCCTTTGCAGGATACGATTGCTTTATCAACATGATAATTGGTAAGCATCTGCTCAGACTGTGGTCCGATAAAAGAAAGATTTCCTTCTTTCATGGTGCCACCTGTTCCAAGGATCCTCCACCCAGTCACATCAACAAGCTCTAATAATATTTCAATGGATGTTGTAATGATCGTCAGATTTTTTTTGGATTTCAGCTCTTTTGCAATATAAACTGCAGTGGAACTGGCATCTAACATGACATGATCTCCGTTTTCGATCAGTTTGGCTACTTCTCTTGCAATCGCCTTTTTCTTATCCACATTAGCTTTTTGTCTGACAGTATAAGAAAGATCTGCATTTGGATTTTCGTTCAGAATTGCTCCGCCATATGTCTTCTGTGCAAGTCCTTCTGATTCAAGTTTTTCGAGATCTCTTCTGATCGTCTCTTCTGTCACGCCGAACTGACGGCTCAGATCTGCTACAATTACCTTTTTTTCTTCCTGTAACATACGAAGGATCATGTTTTTTCTTTCAATCGCTAACATTGCTCAACCACCTTTGCTTAATATGTTTTCTTTATTATAACATAGTCCTGCAAAGTTTCTCATCAGGATTTGCGATCACTGTAGAATCTAACATCATTGCACCGTCCTGAATCACACGTTTTGCTCTTTCTATGGAAGCTTCCACCGCACTGACTTCACCCGTCAGGAACATGTATGATTTCCCACACATTCCCCTGGCCAGTCGAAGCTCGATCAGCTCAACTTCTGCACTCTTTGCTGCCTCATCTGCTGCAACGATCATAGAAGCCACAGAAAATGTTTCCAGGATTCCAAGCGCTCTGATTTTCTTAATATCGGTCGTTCCATAAATCGCAGCAAAAATAGATTCATGTGGATTTCCCAAAACAAAACTGTCAATAAAATGTTTCGGATACTGGTGTTTTGCTGCTTCGACTGCGGCACTGACTGCTGAAAGCTGACCCTGTACAATAATAATATATTTTCCTGGACAGACTGTCTGTGCTTCAATAATATCCACTTCTGCTGTTTTCATCATCAGATCGGATGCCGCCATACCGGTGGAAACTGTCATATATTCAATCATGCCGATTGCTCTGCTCATTTTAAACCTCCTTAAGAGATGTTCGAAATTGTGATAAATGTTTCTCCGATCTCTGTTATGACACCATCTATCGATGCATGCACCGGAAGGCTAAGTGCGCCTGGTGCTGCTTTTGCAATCATTTCGCCACTTGTTACCCGTTGTCCGATTGTCACAACGCAGGATGCAGGTGCTCCGATATGCTGCTTTAATAATAATTTTACTGTATCAGCATGTTTAGTCTCTTCTTTTAATGGAGCCGGACTGTCATATTTTTCAAGATCGATCCTTGCGATCAGTCTCTCTTCCGGTACCATTCTATATTCTCTGATCAGATTGACCGGACTCTGTTCTGGGTGTTCCGGTTTTTTCACTCCGTTCTGGATCAAACCGTTTTTATAGGCATTGATCAGACTTCTGGGTGATAAATTCTGCATACAAGAGAACATCTCGCACAATCCACAGGATGAACAAAAATAAGTGTCTAAAAACGGACTTAAATTCTTTGTGACTCCTGTTGTTGCACTTCTCATAAACTCATGCGGTTCAATTGGATGTCCCAGCAGGTATCTTGGACAAAGGTCGGTGCACATTCGGCACTGACAGCAACTTGCCATAGCTCTCTGCATATCGATCACTGCATTAGAGTTTTTCTTTCGGATCACGTAGTGATCAGATGGCAGAACCAGAATCGCATTACTTGTTTTGGTAATCAGCTCATGTCCTTTTACGATCGACCCTGTCATAGGTCCGCCTGCAAGGAATACAGGATCTTTTGTAGTAATATTTCCGCCAAATGAAACCGCTTCTTTTACGCTCATGCCAATCGGCAGCTTCACAGTGACAGGATTTTCAACTTCCCCTGCAATTGTCAGATATTTATAACTTACAGGTTGTTTTTTTTCTATTGCAAGGTAAATATTATAGGCTGTTTCAACATTGAAAACAGCAACGCCTACTTCAATTGGGATGCTCCCAGGAGGAACAACTTTCCCTGTTGCTTCATATATCGTTACGACCTCATCCCCGACCGGATATGCTTCTTTTAAATACCGGATCGCGACCTGCGGTGTATGGATGATTTCTGCTTCTACTGCTTCTATCGCTTCTTTGTAACTGGGTTTTAATGCGATCAGGATTTCAGAAGCACCAACTGTCTCTGCGACACGTCGGAGTGCTGCTATGATTCCCTTCGCATGCAGTGCCAGCATTTGTCTGTGGACTTTAATCAAAGGTTCACATTCAGCGCAGTTTAGGATAAGTGTTTCAATCTTTTCACTGAGCTTACCATAGGAAGGAAACCCTGCTCCACCAGCGCCTGCAATCCCATATTCCTGCATCACTGCTTTTAATTCTTCGATCGTCATATTTTGCTGATTGATTGTCATCGTGATATCTGTACCTGCCATGAGCAATTACTCCCATCCGGTTCCGGAATCAACGATTCCAACGATTGCAGCATCTACCGGAGCCTGTGGAAGATTGCATCCGACTCTTGCTGCGCTTCCAAGGGCAACTAAAACAGTCTCCCCTATTCCTGCACCAACATTATCGATCGCAACGATATTAGAATTGTTCGCACGAAATTTTTCTACCGGTTCTACGACCAGAAACTTATTTCCGATCAGATTTTCATTTTTTCTGGTTGCTACGACGCTTCCAACGACTCTTCCTATTATCATAACTGCTCCAATCTGCCCATTCTGGCAAAATAACATATTGGTGCGACATTCACTCGCTTACTTAAGTATGGCTACGCTGTCTCCTGTTTTTATGGAAGCAGCATTGGCTTCATCTGTATCAATATGCATTTCCAGTGTATAGCTTGGATCTACACGGACCGTGACCTGGTCAAAAATAGATCCTCTTTCGTTGTTCGATCTGACTGACACGATCTGACCATTGGTCACACCGGCCATTTTTGCATCCTGTGGTGACATATGAATATGTCTTTTTGCAATGATGCAGCCTTCTTTCAAATATATCACACCTTTTGGTCCTACAACAGCCATAGGTGCGGAGCCTTTTATGTCTCCTGATTCACGGACAGGCGCTTTTACACCGAGTTTTAACCCATCGGTCGCAGATATCTCAATCTGGGAAGCTTTCCTGACCGGTCCTAGTATTCTAACGTTTTCAATTGCCCGTAATTTCAGACCTACAATAGTAACTGTTTCATTGGACGCAAACTGTCCACCCATTAATTCTTTTTTCTTTGTTAACTGATAGCCCTCACCGAAAAGGGTCTCTACATCCGTCTGTGTCAGATGGATATGACGTGCCGACACGCCGACAGGAACTAAAAAACTGTCCTCATCTTCTTTTTTTAATAAATCATATACTAGTTTTGTAATCAATTCGACTTCCTGATGATCCACTTTAACACCCCGCATAAGGCTTAGATGCAGCCCCGAAAAAGCATCTTCTTTTCCGGGACCGATACACGCCGCTTATTTTTGATTATTTTAATGATGGGAGAATTTTTTCCACATCTGCATGTGGTCTTGGGATTACGTGTGTTGCGACAAGTTCGCCTAATTTCTGAGCAGATGCTGCGCCTGATTCCACTGCAGCTTTTACAGCTCCTACATCTCCTCTTACCATGATACTAACGAGTCCGGAACCGATCTTTTCTGTTCCTACAAGTGTAACATTTGCTGCTTTTAACATTGCATCTGCAGCTTCGATTGCTGCTACAAGTCCTCTTGTTTCTACCATTCCTAATGCTTCCTGTGCCATTCTTTTTTCCTCCTTGTTCTCTTTTGCGACTACCTCACTTTTTGTGATCATCGCATCATTACTGATTGTTTCCTGTTTGCTTGTGTTTGGTTTATTAGCTGTGGTATTGCTTTTTGCAGTACCAGATTTTGTACTTTTTTTTGTCTCCGGCATTTGGCTCACCATCCATTCTGAAAGCGCTTATTCTTGCGGATTCTTTGTTTTCTGAAGCCTCTGCGCACTTTTTTGGACCATTTTCCAGGTCTCTTCATGTGGATTGGCTATTACAAAATGTACACAGGGTTTTTTCATTGCTTTTTCAGCTGCAGTTTCAACAGCCTGCGTGACCGCAGATACATTTCCCTGTACAATGACCGTGACCAGCCTGCCGCCCAGCTTTTTTTCCCAGGTGACGAATTCTACTTCTGCAGTTTTACACATGGTATCAAGTGCTTCAATTGCTGCTGTTACACTTGGTAATTCAATAAAACCCAATGATTTCATAGATACCTCTTATTATTTAATGATTGGTAAGATTTTTTCTACATCTGTGTGTGGTCTTGGAATTACATGAACTGCTACCAGTTCTCCAAGTCTTGCTGCTGCGTCTGCACCTACTTCTGTTGCTGCTTTGACAGCTCCTACATCTCCTCTTACCATAACTGTTACAAGTCCGGAACCAATTTTTTCTGTTCCGATCATTGTTACTTCAGCTGCTTTCACCATTGCGTCTGCTGCTTCAATTGCTGCTGTAAGTCCTCTTGTTTCTACCATTCCTAATGCTTCCTGTGCCATTTCTTTTTCCTCCTGAAATATAGTATCGTTTATTTTTCCTTTTAGTCTTTATCCAGACCGTTGAGTTTTAACATTTTTTCTGTATCCGGTGCCACATTAGCGATCACATGCTTGGTCACAACCCCTGTGAGTTTATTGACTGCTGCTTCAGCTGCCTCTACAGCTGCTGTCACATCTTCAACACTGCCTCTGAATTTTACGCAAACAATAAGAGGGACCGGTAATGCATCTGCATTGGCGGGTTTATTCCTGTCAAATGATTCAATTTCTACATTGGCTGCTTTGCATCCAGCGTCACCTGCTGCAAACGCTGCTGTCAGACCGTATACTTCTATGATTCCTACTGATTTTGACATCGGCTACTCCTTATCCGGCTTATTCATTAATGATCGCGATCTTCAGACCTTCCATTCTGAGGTTCGTCTGATGCGCTTCATTGATCTGACTTAACGGGAATCTGTGTGTGATCAGCTTATTGATCGGAAGACCGATTCCTTTTGCCCTTTTCAGGAAGTCAAATGTTGTTGCATAATCACGGAGTGTGTAGACCCATGATCCAACAACTGTCAGTTCTTTGGAACAAATATCAAAATGTGGATTGATGGTCGCATCACCGCCATTGATAAAGAATCCAAGTTCACAGAGACCTCCACCGTTTCTGATGAATTTATATATATTGGAATGTGCTACAGGAGATCCTGTACACTGGAATGCGAAATCTGCAAGATATCCGCCAAACGCATCCTTCACTCCTTCAGCTAATGCTTCAATTCCTTTGTGATCCTTGAAATTCACTGACTTCTCAGCTCCAAGTTCTCTTGCAAAATCAAGACGTTTGCTTTCTCCATCCACTGCCACGATATTTTCAATTCCCATAGTCCTTAAGATGGCAATACATAAAAGTCCGATCGGTCCACATCCCTGTACGACTACTCTGCTGTTGAATCTGAGAATTCCTGTTGTTTTTGCTCTTTCAACAGCGTGGATCAGAACTGCTGCAGGTTCAATCAGGATTCTGGAATCCAGATCCAGATCACTTACGTTAAATACAGAAGATCCACCTCTGACAACAAGATAATCTGCGAACCATCCATTCAGATGGATCTCATCATCTGGAAGAAGTCCGTATACATCAGCTCCTCCGACATTTTGTTTGTTCAGATCGAACATCGTTATGTCTGGGTTGTCTTTAAAGATCATACAGGTCACAATTTTGTCTCCCACTGCAAGTGGTTTTCCTGCACTGTCTTTTTTTACATTTTTACCCATTTTTACGATTTCGCCAGTTCCTTCATGTCCAAGGACGAGCGGAATCAGACCAAATGGATCTCTTTTGAATTCATGCGCATCTGTACCACAGATTCCACATCCTTCTACTTTCACAAGAATATCATCGTCTCCAAGTTTCGGAATCGCAAATTCCTTGATCTCATATTTTTCAAGTGCTGTCAGCATGGCTGCACGGCTTTTAGCCGGAATGCTTCCCATTGACGGTTTTGCATTGTTCTCCACTGACTGGGGTGTCATACCCTGTAGTACCTGTTTTACAATTTCTTCTATATTTCTTTCATTCAGTTCCAAGGTCGTTCTCCTTCCTATCTGACACAGAAGCTGTCTGCCATGACACATCTTCTGCGTTTTGTAAAGGTACTGGCAGATGTCAGACCCTCACCGGTTCTGCTCGCAATAGTAAAGGTACAGAATCCTTCTCCGCCAAATCCAAGTGCTGAATAAGAAGGTGCATTCTTTACAAAAATCGCGGTATCAATTGCTTTTCCGAACTTTGTTAAATTATCAATATTTTTAGAGTGCATATGTGCGGAATGTCTGTTCCCATGTTCCAGCCACACTGCCTTTGCAATCGCATCATCAATACATTTTGCTTTCACAATTCCAAGGATCGGCATCATCAGTTCTTCTGCGATCAATGGATGTTCTTTTTTACCTACAAAGATAATACATCTGATGGTATCAGGCACCTCTATCCCAATTCCTGACAGGATGCATTTTGCACTTTTCCCAACGTATTTTCTGTTGAGTCTGCCTTCAGGAAGGACCAGTTTTGTAAGCTTTTCCTGTTCTTCTTCGTTTATCAGGTAACTTCCATTCTCTAACATATGATAGATCAGTTCATCTGCGATGGTTTCAAATGCAACAACTTCTTTTTCCGCAATACATGGAAGGTTGTTGTCAAATGTACATCCATTCACAATATCCATTGCTGCTTTTGCAATATCTGCTGTATCATCGACAAGAACTGGAGGATTTCCTGCTCCTGCTCCAATCCCTCTTTTTCCTGACGAAAGGACTGTTGTTACCACGCCGGGGCCTCCTGTCGCGGCGATCAGCTGAATTGCTGGATGCTTTAACATGATATCACTTGTTTCCAGCGTTGGCTTGCTGACTGTTACTGCTATATTGGCAGGACCGCCTGCATCGATAGACGCCTGGTTTAAAAGGTTCACTGCCATAATCGATGTTTTAACAGCTGCTGGATGCGGATTAAATACTACTGTGTTTCCTCCGGCGATCATACCGATCGTATTACAAATGATCGTCTCACTTGGATTGGTACAGGGTGTGATCGCTCCAATCACGCCAAAAGGTCCCATCTCAACAAGTGTAAGCCCTCTGTCTCCTGACCAGGCTGTTGTTGTGATGTCTTCCGTTCCCGGTGTCTTTTCAGCAACAAGTCTGTGTTTTAAAATTTTATGTGGTATGTTGCCCATACCGGTCTCTTCTACACCCATGACAGCAAGTGTTTCTGCTTTTTCAAATGTTATTTTTTTTATGTTCTGAATGATTTTTTCCCTACTGTCCATGGACAAAGAATGCATCACTTTTTGTGCTTCAATGGACGCTTTGATCGCCTCATTCATATCTTCAAAAATCCCAAGGCTACCGGAATTTGTTTCTTCTGTTTTCAGCTTTGCAACAACTTCCTGTACGATTGCCCGGATTTCCTGTTCTCCTACTACCACGTCATAACCTCCTCTAACATGCTTCTTCCATACTCTGCAAGTGCAGTGTCAGCTTCCTCTGTACCACCACTGACTCCAATCGCTCCGATCAGTCTGTCTTTGTGGATCAGAACTTCTCCACCACCGAAAATAACGATTTTCCCTTCGTTGGTGTGCTGAATTCCGTAAAGTGGTGCTCCTGGCTGGCAAAGAGGTTTCAGAGTACTCGTCGGCATCTTAAGTGCCGCTGATGTATATGCTTTATTGACCGCAACATCGAAACTAGCAATATATGCATCATCCATACAGTGTACAGCTACCGGTCTTGCCGAAGAATTGTAAACTGCTGTTACGATCTTCATCTCCATGGAAGCTGCCCGTTCTTCGATCTTTTTGATCAAAGCGATGGCTTCCTCAAGACTGATATCCTGTCTGGTCGGAATATCTCTGTCATTCCTGATGTAACTGCCACAGACATCCCTGACAACAGTCTCAATAATGTATGCCTTGCTGTCATTTGTTTTCTTTTGCATATACCTGAAATTGTCTGACAGATGGGGATCATCTGTCAGAACACTCAGCGCCTCAATATAATTTGTCAATCCATCAAGATCGTGGAGTATTTTTGCCAGTTCTTTGCTCATGAACCTACTCCTCATTTCTTTCTGATCAAAGTTGTATTATTTGTTCAGCTGTGCCATGACAGTTTTTGTGATTTCTGCTACGAGCTGTGCATAGTCACTGTCTTTGGAAGGTGTAGAAGCTACTCCTGAACAGCCTGCTCCGCATGTATGGCAGCTTGTTTTTCCATCTTTCAAACTTGCACAGACATCTGCAGGATGTTTTCCTGTCATACCGAACTGTCTTCTGATCTCGTATAATCTCTGAACCTGTGCTTCTGATAATTCCTTTGGTCCACCGAGCTGTCTTGCGATGTATAATAATTTTGCATAGAATTCTACTGATTCCATTTTATGATAAGCAGCGAGAAGTGAATCGGAATATGCAAGTGCACCATGATTTTCAAGAAGAACTGCATCATAGTACTGTAAATATTTGGAAATTGCATCTGGGATCTCATCTGTTGATGGTGTACCGTATTCTGCGATTGGTACACATCCAAGTGTAATGACTGCTTCTGGCATGATTGGCTGTGTCAATGGAATACCAGCGATCGCAAATCCTGTTGCATACATCGGATGAGCATGAACAACAGACATAACATCCGGTCTTTCTTTGTAAACTCTCATGTGCATTTTGATCTCTGAAGATGGTTTGAATCCTTTATTTGCCTGGATCACTTTACCATTTTTGTCTACTTTACAGATGTAATCAGGTGTCATGAATCCTTTGCTGACGCCTGTAGGTGTACATAAGAATTCATTATCATTTAACTTGACAGAGATATTTCCGTCATTTGCTGCTACCATTCCTCTGTCATAGATTCTTTTTCCAATTTCACAGATCTCTTTCTTGATTTCATATTCCGATAACATGTTGTATCCTCCTCGTATATGTGGTTTTATCTTTTATTTATTTGTATTTTACCATTATCATGATGGCAAGTCAAATATTTTCTTTGTTTTTTGTTGTTTTTATTTTGGTTTTATCTTGTTTTTCCCACGGAAGAAGATCTCCTTCTTCTTTCAGGTAAGTAAAGAGCTCTCCGATCCCTTCTCCGGTCTCAGGATTGACGATAAATATATTCCTGCATCCTGCGATCTCAAGCCATCTTCTGGCCATTTCCGGATTGGCACCTGGCCTGTCTGCCTGTGTGATGATCCCGATCACTTCTCTGTTCACAAGACTTGTTATGTTTGGGTTATAAAGCGAAAAAGGTTCTGTAGCACTCAGAAGCAGTCCAACAAGATCTGCTTCATATGCATAGAGTGCCAACGCCCCACCAAGCATTTTCGTTTCAATATATTCGCCCGGTGTATCGATCACGACATCATAACGATTGATGTATTGTGTTTTATGATAAGTGATTTTTTGTCCCTTCAGAGCCTGTGTTAATGTGGTTTTACCAGAACCACTTCTTCCTACCAGCATTATTTTTTTCATAAGATCTTTCTATCCGCATTTCCTGTCCACTGTCAGGTCTTTGTGATTTCACAAACTGCATACTTTAATTTTTCCTGACAATATTCCATCACCGCGCGAATCCCTTCTTCGACCTGGGATACTGTCCCGGTCGTGATCAGTGTACCGCTGAACCTGTCGACAAATCCTATTTCAACTCCGGATGCCTTCAATGCGATATCTGCTGCAATGATCGCCGTCTCGCTGGGTGTCATAGTCAGGATCCCTATCGCCCCTTTTGCATAGTCCATTGCCGGATCCAGTCCAAGCTTCTGATATAACACCAGATCCGGATTGGCAATCACATGTGCAAGTGTGATCTGCTTTCCGGGTACGATTTCCTGAATGATCCTGGCTTTGTTATCATGATCATATTGATCGATCATATCATCCTCCTATCTGGCACCGCAGTCCGCTCTTTGATGCAGCTACCTGTAATTTTTCCATCTCATCCAGACTCATTGGTTCAACTCCGTCAAGAAGATAACTTCTTCCGAGTCCTGTATATTTGTCCTGTCCCAGTCTGTGATAGGGAAGCAGATGGATCTCTCTGACATCTGGAAGCGATGCGGCAAATGCTGCGATCTGCTCAATTTCCGGTATTGTGTTGTTAAATCCCGGTATGACAGGCACCCTGATGATCAGATTCTTGTGTACTCTTGCGATTTTTGCTGCATTTTCTAAAATTCTTTCATTTGGTACACCTGTATGTTTTTTGTGTTTTTCAGAATCCATATGTTTGATATCAAGTAAGAACGTATCCAGGTACGGTAGAATTTTTTCTACCTGTGAGAATTCTGTACAGGCTGTAGATTCTATTGCCGTATTAATTCCCATCTCCTGTGCTTCGCATAGAAGTGCCGCTGCAAAATCAGCCTGATATAAACTTTCTCCTCCGGAAAGCGTCATCCCTCCACCGGATTTTCTATAATAGGGCATGTCTTTTCTGACTTCATCTAGAACTTCCTCTACTGTGACATCACGTCCAATGATCTTTGTTTTCCCTGCGACCATCATCGTCTGGATCTCGTACTCTTGTGATTCCGGATTGGAACACCACTGACATCTGAGATAACAGCCTTTTAGGAATACGATCGTTCGGATTCCAGGTCCGTCATGAATGGAATATCGTTGAATATCAAATATTCTTCCCTTTTTCTGTAAGAGTTCGTTTTTCATTTTTTGTTGTTCTCCAATCAGAGTCCCTGCTCTGTTCTGGCTATGATGTCATCCTGCAGCGATCTGGATAATGTTGTAAAAAGTGCACTATAGCCTGCTACTCTGACAACCAGTCCTTTGTACTGATCAGGATTTTTCTGCGCATCCAGTAAGACGTCACGACTTACAACATTGAACTGAATGTGACTTCCTTTTTGTTCAAAATATGCCTGGATCAATGCGACAAAATTCTCCAGCCCTCTTTGACCTGAAAGTGCGGTCGGATGGAATTTCTGGTTGAATAGTGTTCCATTGGATGCAATATAATGATCTAGTTTTGAAACTGAATTAGCTGCTGCTGTAGGTCCATGCGTGTCTTTTCCCGAACTTGGGGAAACACCATCTGCGACCGGGGTAAATGCCAGCCTTCCATCCGGTGTTGCTCCTGTCTGCGCACCGAGCGGTACGTTGGCAGATACCGGATACAGTCCTGCCTGGAACTGACCACCTCTAGGATTGAAGTATTTCTCCATTGGTCTGGAATAGGTATAAGCCACTTCTCTTGCAAACAGATCGATTTCTTCTATGTCATTCCCGAATTTGGGGATTTCCTCTATCAGTTCAAGCAGTCTGTCATATTCTGCTTTTTGCTTTTCGGATACACCGCCCTGCAAAGCTGTTTTAAAGATCTGTGTAATCTCAGCTTCTCCAACCTGATTTCCTGCTTCTACAAGTTTTTTTACAACTTCTGTCGTGATCTGTTGTGCCATGGCAGGATCGATTCCCTTACCATAGTTGTCTTTCAGAGCCTGTTTCAGCTGTTCCAGCGTGATTTTCTTTTCTTCAAATACGAGCCTTTTGATCGCGATCATGGAATCCGCCATATTTGCAATTCCAAATCCCTGTGGTCCTGTGAAATTATAAACAGCGCCACCTTCCTGAACACTTTTTCCGCGCCTGATACAGTCATCGATCATACCGGATAAGAATGGAAGAGGACAACGAACAGCATGTGCCACATCTATTGCATTATCTGCATTGACCAGTAGTTCAATGAAATAGTCCATCTGTTTTTTGTAGGCATCAAAGAACTCTTCAAAACTCTTCATATCTTCAACGCGTCCTGTCTGCGGACCGACCCTGACTCCGTTCTCCATCCCATTGGAAAATACCATTTCCAGCGGGCGACACATATTGAAGAATGCAGCATCATGCCAGCCTTCTGTCTTACCAGCCTTCTGCGGTTCCACACATCCAATGATGTTGTAATCTCTTGCATCTTCCAGTGTCAGTCCTCTGCTGATCAGGGATGGAATGATCACTTCGTCATTGTAATATGCCGGCAATCCAATTCCTGTTCTTGTCAGCACAGCTGCTTTCATCAGCAGTTCATGCGGAGAACCATTCCAGACGCGGATCGAAAGAGATGGCTGTGGCAGAAATACATGCATGGAAGCTTCAATGCTCATAAAGGATAGATCATTGGTCACATCTCTTCCCTGTGAATCCTGCCCTCCTACGATCAGATTCTGGAACAGACTGTATCCTGCAAACCCTTCGGCAGATGCGGCATCTCTTACTTTATTCAGATCATTTAATTTGACCCAGATACAGTCGATCAGCTCCTGTGCGAACTCTCTTGTAAGAAGCCCGGTATCGAGATCTTTTTTGTAGTAAGGATACATATACTGGTCAAAACGACCCGGTGAAATGGAATGTCCACTGGATTCGACCTGTAACAGCATCTGCACGAACCAGAATGACTGACAGGCCTCATGAAAACTCTGAGCTCCATTTGCTGGAACTCTTGAACAGTTCGATGCGATTAAAAGAAGTTCTTTTTTTCTAGTCTCATCATTACAGTTCTGCGCTTCCTGCAGTGCAAGTTGTGCATATCTTGCCGCATAATACATCGCTGCCTCACAGCTGATGATCACAGCCTGTAAAAATGCACTCCTGGTCTGATAATCTCCATCCGAGACCCGAAGATCATCCAATGCATCCTGTGCTTCCTGTCTGATTCCTTCAAATCCTGATTCTAAAATTTTGTCATAGCAGACTGTTACGTGACCAACACCATTATAAAAATAATTGCCCACAGTAAATATATTATGTTCCATCGCTGTGATCGTTTCCGGTGCCATATAGGAAAGTGCCAGTTCACTTGTGGTCTTACCTTCCCAGTAGCGATAGATCTCTTTCAGTTCTTTTTTTGTTTCTTCTGCAATAAAGAAAGGGTCTGCTGACCTTGTTTCTACCGTATCGAACTCTTTTTCTAACCATGAGAATGAAAATTCCGGGAAGACCTGACATCCTCTCGCACTTTTTGTGGCGCTTCCTACAATCAGTTCACTTCTTCTGATCGTGATCGGAATATGTTTACAGATATGCAAAAAAGCTTTTGCACGTCTTAGTATGATCGGTTCGTTTTCAGTCATCTGATAAGATTCTGTCAATAGCCTTGCTCTGTCTGATTCTATGACCGGAAGATGATCATATAAATCATCGACTAACTGTGTAATACGTGGGGACTTTTTGATTTCACTGTCAAAATATTTACTCATACTCTTCCTTTCTACTGTTTCTACTCTATTTCTATTTTTGTTTGTTTATGTTGTTTTGTCTTTTCTCTTTGTTAATTATATCCTCGCATTTCTTTAATGTCAACACAATACCAATAAATCAAAGGAGAAACATGCAAAAAAATCCCCACATGTTCTCAAGATTTTCATCCCTCTCTGCATGTGGAGATTTTAAACTATATGAATCTATTTTTTTATTCAGACTGTTACAGTTTCTATCCCAAGGAGCTGTGCTGTTTTGATAAATAAGGAACGGTTGTGACCTACACTCATTGCAAAATGATGAGTTGGTGCCTGCTCGAACCATGCATCCATGTAGCTGTCAGGATCCTGACCGAATTTTACAGGAGTCTGCGTATTGCCAATTGCCATGATCGCACCGTCTGTAGATTCTGCTTCTGTTATGATCAGTTTTAATTTGCCGTCAACTGTCTGGGTACAACCAAGATTTGTAATTTCACCAGTACGTACTTTCGCTTCAACAGACACACCAGTTCCCTGTTTGCCATGATACAGCCCCATACCTCTCAGAATGGGTTTCCCTTTCGCGATCTTCAGATGAAATGGTCCATCATGCCCCATCAGGATCGTTCCGTCCTCATAATCTGTTACAACAATCTCACAAAAGCTTCCGCCTCGTCCTGCCAGATCACAGATCTTCATGGCAAGATTTGTTTTAAGATCTCCTTCACCGGCACATGGAATGCCCGATGCCGTAAGTAGTGAATGACCCACTATAAAACCACCCTGAATCTTTTCGTACTCATTTCCCGGCGCGCCGTGATAATAATAAGTCAGTGCATCCAGGTCAAATTCTTTTACAAGTTTTTCCTGTGCAGCTGCAACACGTGCAGACCATTCCAATTGTTCACTCGTCGGTTTTTTAGCCAGCGGATCTGAAGAAGATTTTTCACTGATCACGAAAAATTCTCCGATTTCTTTTAATTTTTCACCAATCTCTCTGTCTGTTACTTCTCTTAACATCCTGTCCAGATCGCACATTTCAAGTACCTGTATCTGTGCACCTGTCTGCGCCTGGAACATGGTGAAGTCACTATACATGTCAAGCATGCCACTGTATGTGTTCCCAAGGAATCCGAACCTGGCTCCCTGTAAATTTCTTTTGACTTTTGCAGCCAGGATCCATTCCTCGATCTGTTTCCAGGCTTTGACGGCTTCAGGTCTGTCTGCTGTCACTTCATTTGCAAGCGAGATGTCTGGTGTTTTATTCAGACCCAGTAGACCATTTACTACATAAGAGGAGATGCCTGCGCGATGAAATGCGTTGGTCAGCTCCGGAACCGGACATGCCCCACAATGAGCCAGCCATTCTCCTGTAGTCGTAGCTTCATAATTGATCTGTGCAGCCGGCTGAAGGTTCAAAATTACAACAGGCGCCTTACAGATCTGGTGTACAGGCAGAATCGATGCACTTGTAACGTACGTTGCAGCATGTGCAAAGACCAGATCAACATTTGCCTGATTAAAAAACTCACCTGCTGCAATTCCCGCATCATCCGCATCTACCATTTCATAATAAAATACTTCGGCACCCAGCTCCTCCATTTTTTCTTTTATAAAAGCTCCATATCCGATCAGTCTTTCTTTTAAGCCGTCGAACTGATTCCAGTAGCAGCGCAGGCCGCAGGAATAGAGTCCGATTCTTGGTTTCTTTTGTGATTTCATATACATAGTCTTTCTCCTCCGTGTCAATAACATAATATTGTTATTTCTACTCATCGTGATTTCGGTTGTGTAATACCCGTTGTTTTATGTCTATATATGAATTATAATGGATTGATAATCCAATTACATCTCATTATCTTGGATATCTATAACAGTATCTTGCATTTTATGGAGGAAGAATGAATCAATCAGAACAGCTTATGGAAAATGCTTCGTATTCCTGGAGTGAAGATTCTGTCAGGAAAATCATTACTACAGGTGCCGCAGCAAAAAATACTTTCTTCTATGTACAGGAAGTGGGTTATTTTAAAACATTTTATCCCTATTTTACAGAACGAAAAAATTTAAGCTCTTTTCTGATCGTGTATACGATTTCCGGAAGAGGTCAGCTTTGCTATGAAGATATGAACTACACACTTGATAGCGGATCCTGCTTTTTTATAGACTGTATGCCTTACCATAAGTATTATGTTAATCAAAATGATTCCTGGGAATTTCTATGGGTTCATTTTAACGGGAGCAATGCGCGTGGATATTATGATCTATTCTCAAGAAACGGAATATGTATTACAGAATTCTTAAGTGACCGCCTTTTAAATCAAGAATCCTTCCTCTCTTCCTTTGAAGCGTTACTTGCGCTTTGGGAGCAAAAAGACAGAACTACTGAACTGATTGCTTCAAAAATACTCACAGATCTTTTGACCGGACTGTTGCTGCAAAGTGATGCATTCTCTTTGGAATCTTCCAATATCCCGGAATATATTACCGCATTATCAAAAGACATTGAGCTGAACTTCAAAGAGGATCTCTCACTGACCTATTTTGAAAAAAAATATAACAAGAGTCGTTTTTCCATCGAAAAAGAGTATAAAAAATACATGGGAGTCACAGTAACGGAGTCTGTCATCCGTTCCCGTTTGTCCCATGCAAAAGAATTATTAAAATATTCAGATCTTTCCGTTAATGAAATCGCTTATGATTGTGGAATGAACCACGTCAGTCATTTTATACATCTGTTCAAAGTCAGAGAGCACTTTACTCCTGCTGCCTATAGAAAAGAATGGAGAAATGAATAACATTTCGTTTTATCTGCATTGAATCTTTTTGATCTCAAAAGAATCGTAAATTGCTTTGCGTGCTTCCTTCGCATCTGCAAACACAGCATCCGCAATCATCTGGGCTGCCAGATTGCCGATCGCGGTTGCTTCTGACGGACCTGCGAGTACTTTTTTTCCGGTCTTCTCTGCTGTCAGCTGATTCAGATATTCCGCATTTGATCCACCACCTACAATATGGATCGTGTTATATTCTCGTCCTGTAATAAATTCGATCTCTTCAACTGTTCTGGAATAGCTTTCTGCCAGGCTCTGATAAATAACTGTTGCAAGTTCTCCAATATCCTGTGGAACTGCCTGTCTTGTATTTGCACAATATTCTTTCACTGCTTCGATCATACTATCAGGAGATAAGAACATCTGATCATTTACATCAACACGGGAAGGAAATTCTCTTTTCTTCTCTGCCAGCTCACACAACGTAGCAAACGAATATGCATCATTCAACTCATGTCTGACAGACTGAATCATCCAAAGCCCCATAATATTCTTTAAAAATCTGAACTTGTAATCATATCCGCCTTCATTGGTAAAATTCTTATCCATGCTTTCCATGGAACAATCCGCATGTGATGACTCAATACCCATTAATGACCAGGTACCGGAGCTGATGTACAAAAAGTCATCATTCAGTGCTGGTACCGCAAGCACTGCTGATGCAGTATCATGCGTTGGAGGCAGGATCACCTTGCACTGAAAGCCTGCTTCCGCTTCCATTTCTTTTGTAAAATCTCCCACATAGGTTCCCGGCATAGACAGATCTTTAAATATTTTCTTTGGAAATCCAAGTTGTTCAATCAGGTCAGTATCCCAATTCTTTGTGACCGGACTCACAAGCTGGGTCGTTGTCGCATTGGTGTAATCTGTGACCTTACTGCCAGTCAGAAGAAAATGAAAATAATCCGGAAGCATCATAAAATTCTCAGCCTGCTCAAAAAGTTCCGGCTGTTTAGTTTTCACTGCCATCAGCTGATAAATGGAGTTAAAGATCTGTTTTTGAATTCCTGTTCTTGCATAAAGTTCTGCTAAAGGAATCATCTTATAAACCTCAGCATCCATTCCCTGGGTTCTTTTATCTCTGTATCCATATGTTGGACCAAGTACACGGTCATTCTGATCAAGGAGAACATAATCCACAGCCCATGTATCGATTCCCATGCTGACTGGAATCTTTCCTAGTTCTTTGCATTTTCTGATCCCTGTTTTAATTTCGTTGAAAAGTGAATCGATATCCCAGCATAAATGATCTCCGGTCTTTTTCATTCCATTTTCGAACCGATAGATTTCTTCAAGAACCATCCTGCCATTTTCCATGCTTCCCAAAATATGCCTTCCACTGGAAGCACCTATGTCTACAGCCAAATAATAATTACCCATGAACTACTCCTCCGTTTTAATCAAGATGAAATACATTTTTCAGATCTATACAAACCGGGCTGTTATCCGGATTGGTTTCCATTACAGGGGCCATAAAATCCCACCATTTGCGGTTGATTGCAGTGTCTGCACCTTTTGCCCATTTTTCTTCATCATCTATTTCAATGTATCCAAATAATATATTTGTTTCTTTATCCCAGAATATTGTATAGTTCTTTCCACCATGTTCATGAATCATATCAGCCATTTCAGGCCACAATTCATTATGTCTTCTTTCATATTCTTCTGCCATACCTTCATACAGCTTCATTTTGAATCCTTTGATCATGGATTACTTCCTCCTTTTAAAAATGCCCACTCCAATAAGGAGTGGGCAAAAATGGCTTTATCTTAGTATACTGTTTTCCATTCTTCAATGTTTTCTGGATTGAATTCAAATGGAGGTCCTAAGATCAGTTCTGTTCCACCATCAGCTGCTGCAACGATTGTATAATCGCCTAATGTTCCAGCAGTAAAGCTTTCACCTTCTGCTCCTGTGATCTGTCCACCAACAAGTGCCATTGCAGTATATCCTGCAAGACGTCCGATGTCAATAGGATTCCAGAGGAACATATATGGGCAGGATTTGTCTGCGCCAATGTAGTCTGCCATTTCTGAAGGAAGTCCAAGTCCTGTTAATTTACAAGCAGAACCTTTATCCTGAAGGACTTTACCAGCAGCCATGATACCAACTGTTGTTGGTGCACAGATTGCTTTTAAGTCTGGGTAGTTTTTCAGTAATGCTTCTGTTTCATCAACAGATTTCTGGAATTCATCATCGCCATATGCAATTTTAACAAGTTCAAGACCTCTTGAGTCTTTTTCAAGTTCTGCTTCCATTGCTGCGATCCATGCATTCTGATTTGTAGCCTGGCTTGTAGCTGAAAGAATTGCGAACTGTCCGCCGCCTTCACCAACGATATCTGCTACTGCATTTACAAGTGTCTGTCCGATTAAATCAATACCAGCCTGGTTAACATGTACCATACGGCTGTCTTTGTTAACAGCTGAGTCAACTGAGCAAACTTTGATGCCTGCATTCATTGCTGCTGTTAATGCTGGCTGAAGTGCATCAGCATCATTTCCTGCGATTGCGATCGCATCTACCTTCTGAGCAACTAATTCATTGATCATTGTGATCTGAGCTTCAGCTGTAGCTGATTCAGGAGCTTTGATGATGCATGTAGCACCAGCTGCTTCTACTACTTCCTGGAATCCTGCTGCTTCTTTTTCATTGTAAGGATTTCCTGCGCTCTTTACAAGGATCGCGATTGTTTTACCGCTCATGTCTGTAGCTGCTGCCTCTGCAGGTGCTGCTTCTTCTGTTGCTGCTTCTTCTGCTGGAGCTGCTTCTTCTGTTGCTGCTTCTTCTGTTGCTGCTTCTGCAGGTGCTGCTTCTTCTGTTTTACTTCCACATCCTACAAGAAGTGTAGAGATCATGGCTGTACAAAGTAAAACACTAAGTAACTTTTTCTTCATTTGTTGAATACCTCCCTATATTAATAGTTAATAGTTTTATATAAATGACCCAAGCGAACGGCCGGTCAATTATACCATAAGAATTAAATCTCTGTCTTAAGCATTCGCTTTTTTCTTGCCAAAAATATTTTTGAATACTTCGCCCAGTTTTAAATTTGGTATCATAACTGCACCGATCAAAAGTGCACCGATAATGATCAACATTGCCTGAGATGGAACATTGATCAGTCCAAGTCCATATCTTAAAAATCCGATAATAAAGATTGAAATGATCGCACCGACAAATCTGCCTTTTCCTCCGGATGTAGAGAAACCTCCAAGTACTACCATTGAAATCGCATCCAGCTCATAACCTTCTGCAATGTTCGGTCTGGTACTTCCCATGCGGGCTGTAAGGAAAAGCGCTGTTACGGAAGCAAATAATCCTGTCAGTGTAAATACGATCAGTCTGATTCTCTGTACATGAATTCCTGCATATTTACTTGCAACGGAGTTGCTTCCAATCGCATATAAGCGTCTGCCGAATGTTGTTTTATGTAATACAATCCCAAAGGCAACTGCACATATGATAAATATGATCAGCATGTATGGAACTGGTCCCAGATATCCCCAGTAAAGATTACTGAACCAGGTTACGCTTGTCAGACCTGTTGCTGCCTGGTCTTCAAGTATCATAGTGGCAATTCCTCGGTACAAGATCTGTGTACCAAGAGTCACGATCATGGGAGCCAGTTCTGGAAACTTTGATAAAATAAATCCATTCACAAATCCACAGATCGTTCCTGTCAGAAGACAGATCAGAACACAAACACCCATTGGAAGTCCAAAATTCGCATATGCCACACCCATCATAACAGAGGATAATGCAACCGTAGCGCCTACTGAAATATCAATGTCTCCAAGTACAAGAATATATGCCATTGGTAATGCTACAAATGCTTTTTCAAGGAATGAGGATGTTGCTGTAAAAAGACCTGAAACACTTAAATAATATGGTGAAACAAATGTGTTCATAATGTTAACTGCTATAAAGATCAGAAGTAGAAATACTTCCCACTGCAGGAGAGATTTTTTCCATGAAAATTTTTGATCTGCAGAAATGATTCTTCTTTTTGCTTCCATGCTACATCTCCCTCCTCTTTAAGTTATTTTTATCAAGCGTTCTCTGTGTTACTACATTCAGAATGATCGCAGCGATAATGATCAGACCTTTGATTGCATCCTGCCAGAATGAGGAAACATTGATCAGCGGAAGTGCATTGTTTAAAATTCCGATCGTTACAGATCCAAGAAGCACACCAAGTACTGTTCCTTTTCCACCATTTAAACTGACACCGCCAATAACACAGGCTGCGATAACATCCATTTCAATTCCTTTTGCGGCATCACCCTGAGCTGATGCGTATTTGGATACCCAAAGACCACCACAAAGTCCACAAAGCGTACCCATAAGGGAATATACTAATAATTTAATTCGGTCTATGTTGATACCACTGATTTTCGCCGCCTCAGCATTACTTCCGATCGCATAGATCTTCCTACCGGTTCTTGTATACTTCATACAATATGCAAATATGATATAACAGATCGCTGCTACAATGATCATGTTATTGAAAGGTCCTACTTTTCCCAGTGTAAATGCTTTAAATGGTTCCGGAACCTGATATGCTGCGATCCATTGGTTGTTCGCAACAAGATAAGTCGCGCCTCTGTAGATATTCATAAAACCAAGAGTTGCGATGATTGGGATAACTCCGCCTTTTGCTATGATCAGACCAATCAGCAATCCACCACAAAGTCCCACAAGAACTGCAATGCCAAATAACAAAATCGTTGGTATTGTCGGATGATCTCTCATGACAAGTCCTGCGACCATTCCCGATAAGGCCAGTGTAGAACCAATTGAAATATCAATTCCTGCGATCAAAAGGACGCACATCATTCCCAGTGCAAGAATACTTAGTATTGAAGCATTGACCAAAAGGTCATTTATATTTGTGATTCCAAGAAAAGTTGAGTTTCTCAGCTGAATGAAAGCGCAGAGCACAATCAGTACGACTACCAGACTCATCTCTCTCGAAGTCGTCAGTTTTTTCAGATCAAACTTCTTATTCATCTATTTCACCTCTTGTACTTCTTGATTTGTTTTCTTGTGTTTCGCCATAGCGCTTTCCAGGATCAGTTCCTGTGTCGCTTCTCCTCTCATGAGTTCACCGGTTACTTTTCCATCGCACATTACAGTGATTCTGTCGCACATACCAAGAATTTCCGGCATTTCAGAAGATACCATGATGATTGCATATCCTGATTTTGCTAACTCTCCCATGATTTCGTAAATTGCAGCTTTTGCACCAACATCAACACCTTTTGTAGGTTCATCCAGAATAATGACTTTCAGGTCAGAAGCCAGTAATTTTGCTACAACTACTTTCTGTTGATTACCACCAGACAGAGCACTTGCCTTTACAAATATGGTGTTGGCTTTTGTATCAACACGTTCTGCAAGTTCTTTTGCAACTTCTCTTTCTTTTTTCTCGTTCAGCCATCCATGTTTTGAATACTGTTCCAGTGTAGAAAGTGTGATATTTCTGCCAATTCCCCAGTCAAGAATCAGTCCCTGATGCTGTCTGTCTTCAGGCAGATATCCAATTCCAAGATCCATTGCATCCTGCGGACAATGAATATTGACTTTTTTACCATTTAAAAATACTTCTCCATTATCTTGTCCGTAAATACCAAATATCGTTTCGCAGACTTCTGTTCTTCCCGCACCGACCAGACCTGTAAGTCCCAGTATTTCACCTTTTTTTACATTAAATGAAACATCTTTGAAATAACCTGTTCTGCTCAAATGTTTCACACTTAATACTTCTTCACCGATCTGTACTTCAGGTTTTGGGAAGAGATCTTTAATTTCCCTGCCGACCATTGCTTTGATCAGATCTTCATTGGTGATACCATTTACATCATAGCATCCGATGTACTGGGAATCTCTGAACACTGTAACTCTGTCTGCAAGCCTGTACATATCTTCAAATCTGTGTGAGATAAAAATGATCGCCGCACCGGCATCCCGCAGTTTTTCAGTGATTCTATATAATTCTTCTGATTCTCTTTTTGTAAGTGCTGCTGTTGGCTCATCCATGATAATAATTCTTGCATTCATGGATAATGCTTTTGCGATCTCTACCATTTGCTGCTGGGCAACACTTAATGATCCCATTTCAGCCGTTGCATCAAAATCCGCACTCAGTTCCGCAAGCAGTTTGTTTGCTTCTGCATTCATCTCTTTCCAAAGAATTCTGCCACCTTTGCATGTTTCATGACCCATGAAAATATTTTCCGTAACAGTCAGATGCGGGTATGCGGTAACATGCTGGTAGATCGCAGCAATTCCTGCTGCCTGTGCATCCTTTGGTCCTTTAAAATGTACTGCCGTACCATCCAGAAGCATTTCACCTTCTTCTGCTTTGTGAACTCCCGTGATAACTTTGATAAAGGTGGATTTTCCAGCTCCGTTTTCACCCATCAGAGCGTGTATCTCTCCCGGTTTCAATTGAAAATGCACTTTATCAAGTGCTTTGACGCCCGGAAATATTTTTGTAATTCCTTTTAACTCGAGAACATATTCTGACACGATAATTCTCCTTCCATGACTGTTTCAAACCTGAACTTATTTACTGACTTAAGTTTAGCATTGGTGTTTCAATGAAAAAACAGGAAAATAATTTGAAACAGGGTATTTTTTTATGATTCGTGTCTATTTTTTGTTTTTTGTTGTTTTTCTTGTCTTTTATAATGCAGTCAGCTACAATGACTCCTATAAGATATGATTGTAAAACCGGAGGTATCTCTATGAAATTGCTCATTGTTGATGATGAAGATCTGACAAGAGAGGG
>JAQVCQ010000007.1:0-18880 GCA_028689715.1 Lachnospiraceae bacterium | reverse complement strand
TTTTGTTGTTTTTCTTGTCTTTTATAATGCAGTCAGCTACAATGACTCCTATAAGATATGATTGTAAAACCGGAGGTATCTCTATGAAATTGCTCATTGTTGATGATGAAGATCTGACAAGAGAGGGACTGGTCTCATCCATTGACTGGTCTTCTTTAAATATCAATTACATTTATCAGGCTGATGATGGTCTGAATGCGCTTGCCCTGATCAGAAAGTACAAGCCAGAAATCATATTAAGTGACATCAGAATGCCCCGTATGAACGGAATCGAAATGGCTGAAAAAATTCGTGAGATTGCCCCTGATTCCAGCATTATTTTTATGAGTGGCTATTCTGATAAAGAGTATCTGAAGTCCGCGATCAAGTTAAAAGCGATCCGCTACGTGGAAAAACCCATCGATACGGACGAAGTCATCGAAGCTGTAAAGGAAGCCATTGCTCATTTTGAGCTTTCAGAGTTAAATAAGAACAGCCAGTATCTGCGCAGACAGGAGTTGGCTAACAAGCTGGCCTATCAGCTGCTTTATCCAATGGAAGACAGTGTCTTTGTATCTGACTCTCTGAAACAGCTTGAAATACCGGTATCTCCATCTTCACATATTACAACAGTCATGGTGAAATTCACTGAGAGCATTGCAAATATCAAAAAGCTTTCACTGGAAGAATCTCTTGCAGATCTTCCTTTTTCTTACACGCTTCATGGAAAAAAGGAAATCATATTTCCTTTATATACTACGAAACAGGATGAATATCTGATCCTGCATCTGATATCCCCTGATATCATCCCTGAAATATCGCTGAACAGATTTCTGTCATCATTGGCAGAAAAGCTGAACCCGCTCTGCAGATATTTTATTGCTGTGGGCCGAAATGTGACTGGAATAGAAAAGACTCCTGTTTCTTATGAATCTGCGCTTTTATTACTTCAAAGTTCCTTTTTTTATGACTATAACAGTATCATTCTTCCCAGTGAGAAACCTATGGGCACACAATTATCTGAAGATACACAGAACGTACTTGCCTGTTTTACTGAAAGTCTTTCAAACAAGGATAAGGAAAAAGTATATGATTGTATCCACAAACTTTACCAGTCCTTCAAGGGAAGTCAGAATGTTCTGGCGAACCACATTAAGGATCTTTACTACAAACTTTTCATTGCCATGAACGATACCGCTCTTTCTTTTCATATTCACCTTCACACAGATGACAGCGTTTATTCGATCTGGGATTCCATATCCGGCAGCAATACCCTGACGGAATTACACGCTCTGCTGCTTGACCGACTTGATCAGTTCTTTCGTATGTGCGAGAACAGTATGGAAGAAAATTCTACTGTATTTATGATCAAGGATTATATTTCACGTAATTATGCGAACGAATCGCTTTCGGTAAAAGATATCAGTGAACATGTATTTCTGTCTTCTTCCTATGTATGTACTTTGTTCAAAAGCGAAACAGGGCAGACTCTGAACCAGTATCTGACAGATTATCGAATTGAAAAAGCAAAAAAACTTCTTCAGGATCCACGCTACAAAATAACGGATATCTCTGAAAAAGTCGGTTATACAGATGGTAATTATTTTGGCAAGACATTTAAAAGGACTGTTGGTCTGTCACCCTCGGAGTACCGTGAAAAATACAAACCATGACAGATTTTATGATAGGAGCAATATGAAAAAACTATTTCGGTCACTTGGACAGATTTATTTTTATAATATCAAGTTAAAGCAGAAGTTCATTATCTCTCATTTTCTGGTCGTTCTGATCCCCTCTTTTGTGATCGCGATCCTTTTATACAACCAGTTATCAAGTATTATGCTCTCCAACACGATCAAGTCAGAGCAAAATCTTGCTAAACAGACCGCAGGTAATATAGAAAACACCATCTCTGCAGTAAAAACTTCAGCTGATCAGATCACTTCTGAAGAATTTTTAAAAAGAATCCTTCATATGAAACCGGATGCGATCAGAGACAATCTTACTTCTAATGAATACTTTATCTCTGAAACAAGTGATTATCTGAGTCAGATACAATCCATCATTGATTATGATAATATCACTGCCGTTAAAATATATATGGATGATTATTATTCTGCATTTTATGATGACCCTTTCGTATCCTATAAGGAAGTCTTTAAAAGTACACAGTCTATTGAAGGTTCCTACTGGTATGGTATTTTTTCAAGTACTTCCAAGCAGACACTGATCTGTCCCAGTCTTTATCTGACTCCATCCGAAGAAAAGTATAACGGTGAACTTGCATATATTCGTAAAATGTCAGTTTTTCATGATGGACAGGAACTAAAAGCATATGTTGCAGTCTATTTCAGTAAAGAAAAAATAGATTCCATACTAAGAAAAAATATGTCCATTGCTGACAGTTCAAGTATTCTGTTAAATGAACGGGAAGCACTGATCTCTTCTTCGAACTATGCTTTATCCGGAAAATATCTGATCTACTACAATGATGTGATCACGAACCTGACAAATACCAATAATTTTAAACTGGTCTCATTTGGGCGTGAACGGGTCTATATGGCATACAACCAGATCACTGATACCGACTGGATCATGGTCTCCTTAGTCCCATCGACCGGTGTGATCGAAGAAAGCAGTTTCATCGTATGGCAGTTTTTGATCTCTTATGTACTGGTCGTGCTGATCGCATTCTTCTTGTCGATCACCCTTTCGGGCTCTATCGTAAAACGAATTTCGTCCGTGGTAGACCAGATGAAACAGGTGAAATTTGGAAAACCCAAGAATCTGTATTTAAAAGCTGGGAAAGACGAGGTGGGAGATTTAGTAGATACCTATAATTACATGGTAGATGAAATGAACGATCTTCTGCTGAAGCAGTCTGAAGATGCAGATGCGCTCAGACTTTCTGAATTCAGGGCATTGCAGGCACAGATCAATCCTCACTTTTTATATAATACCCTTGATATGATCAACTGGCTTTCAAAAAGTGGGAAATCAGATGAAGTATCTTCCGCTGTGCAGGCATTATCAAAATTCTATAAATTCACACTCAGCAAAGGCAACCCTACGGTCACAGTATCTGAAGAACTGACACATGTTTCACTCTATGTCACACTTCAGAATATGAGATATAATAATAAAATTCATTTTTTGATTGATATTCCAGACGAACTACTTGATTATGAAATGCCAAAGCTGGTATTCCAACCCATCGTAGAAAATGCGATCCAGCATGGCATCCTTGGTAAAGAATCAAAAGAAGGCAATATCGTGATCACCGGATGGTTAGATGGCGAAGCAATTGTTTTCCTGATTTCAGATAATGGCGTCGGAATTCCTCCGGATAAACTGCCAGGCATCCTTTCTGGAAATCAGGAAAACAGAAAAGGAAATAATATAGGTATTTATAATACACACAAAAGGCTTCAACTCTTTTATAATAATGATTACGGTCTTACCTACAGAAGCATTGAGCATGTTGAAACCGAAGTAGAGATTCGAATTCCTGCCAAAAAGGCTGAACCAGATCATTTCATATAGCGTTCATTATTAGCATAGGTCGTAATACACCTATGCTAATTTTTTTATAGACTGAATTTTCTGACTGCTTCTTTTAGTTCCTGTGCATAGCTTGCAAGAATTTCTGTCTGTGCTGAGATCTCTTCCAGATTGGCTGTCTGCTGTGACACAGTCTGCGAAATTTCTTCCGTTACTGATGTATTCTCATTTGTTGCCTGATCCACAGCTTCCATGCATTTTTTTACAGTGACCACTGCAGCTGACAGTGACTCGACTTCCTGCAAGATCTCTTCTACATTTTCACTCACGATCTCGGTTCCATCCTGTATCTCAAGAAAGCTTGTCTTTGTTCTTCCCGCAAGATCATTTCCACGTTCCAGCTGTTTCATTCCTTCCTGCATCTTTTCCGTCATGCTGCCTGCTTCATCCTGCACTTCTGTAATGATCAGACCAATTTTTCCTGTTGCATTTCTGGTGTTTTCTGCAAGAGTCCTGATTTCTGACGCAACAACCGAAAATCCTCTGCCTGCTTCACCAGCACGGGCAGCCTCAATAGATGCATTCAATGATAACAGATTGGTCTGTTCCGCTATGTCTGTAATTGATTTCAGGATCAGATTCATTTCACCTGCACTTTTATGAAGCTTTTCAGACGTTTTTTCAATTTCGCCCATGACCATATTTACTTCAGACAATTGTGATACATATTCGACTATATTTTCATTACCGGTTCTTGCCTTTTCTATTGTTTTTGTAACGTTGTTGTGAATCGATTCCATTCTGCCCACAATATTCTCAGTCATAGCATTCATACTGTAAACACGATCCATAGCCTCTTTGGATTCTGTGCTCTGATCCTGCATTTTCTGGACCATGGAATCAACTGATTCGGCAATGGTCATACTTTCATGACTATTTTCCTGCACACTGTCACTGACAAGTCTGGTAGCATGATGAATCTCTGCACTCACTTCTGTGACTTTTTTAATAATTGTTTTCAGGCTGCCACTCATTTCATTAAAAGCATTCGCTAGCGATGCGGTCTCATCTTTCCCAGATACAATCACTTCTTCTGATGACAGATCTCCTGACGAAATAACATCCATATTTCTTTTCAGTGTCTGGATCGGATGCGTAATACTATTGATCACTCTGATCGAAACTGCCATGCTGGCTGCCGCGATCAATAAAATCAGTACGATCAGCACACCGATCGTTATTTTAATCTGGCCATTGATCCCCTCTTTTAAAAGGGCACTGTTTTCCAGTTCTATTGAAATCAGAGCATTGCCGGCTTCTGATGCAAATACTGAAGATGTATTCATGGAATACAGATTCATCAGACCTGCTTCTCCAAAATTTGTTCCACCGCATGCAATGATCATATCATTGAAGCTCTGTATATACTTCTCAGTATTTATGATCAATGCGTCTGCCTGTTTCAGATACTCCTCACTCAGACCGGTACGTAATGTATTCGATTTTACATTTTCCAGATAACGTTGCATCTGAGCAACGACTTCCTGTTCTCCGGACGTTTTGATCTCGGTGCCGTCTGCACAATATTGCTTTAATCTTTCCGGTTGTTTGATTGTCTCTGTCTTGATATAATTCAGTTCAATTCCCTGATCAAGGACCGTGTTGTATGCGTTCATAAATCGAACGGCATTGATACCCAGAATCAGTAATAAAATCAGCATAGAAAATATAATGCCGGCATTTGTAATCATTATTTTGCTGCTAATCCCTCTGAATACTCCCACATTCTTGTCTGATTTGCGCTTTTTGTTCCATACCGGTATCTTCATATTTGGTAATACCCCTTTCAATGCGTTGTGAACATATAAAAAATTAAATCATTAAAGTAAAAGAATGCCCTATTTTCACAGGGCATTCTTTTTTCATTCAGGATAAGTTCCATAAAAGAGCTTCATTATCCATGTTTTCATTCGTTATAAATAACGACGATTAGTCATAAAGGTTTGGAGCAATTTTTGGATCTTCCATATTGTCTGCTGTATACCACTGGCATCCAGTGTCAACATCAGCAACTGTTTCTCCTTTTGCTGCTGCAACTGCAAGTTCAACAGTTTTACGTCCGATAGAAAGTGGATCCTGTGTAACAGCTCCAACTAAAGTACCGTCTTTAACAGCTGTTTTAATTACCTGTCCTGAGTCGAAAGCAACACCAATTATGCCATCAGCGCCAAGTTTGCTTAAGTTAGCGTTTGCATTTACAAGAGCTTCTCCTGAGTGCTGGTTTGATGCATAAACTGCAATGATATCAGCTTTGTTAAGAAGATTCATACCATCTGTTGCAGATGCTTCAGCTGTTACTGCTGCTGGTACTGCTACATCGATAACAACATTAGCACCATCTGCTTTTGCAGCAAATTTGTCATGTCCTTCAACAGAAACTGTTTTGCCTGTTGCTTCGATCAGAGATTTCATTTTGTCGATAAATCCCTGTCCACGATTTACGATTGATTCTGATGTTGCGTCCTGTGACATAACACCGATTCTGACTGTCTCAGTTGCATCAGCAATTTTAGATTCGATTAATTTGTATGTTTCTTCTGCTGCAAGTTCGCCAGCTGCATAGTTGTCAGTTGATGCATTTGCATAAACAGCGCCTTCTGGAGCACTTGGAACACCGGAGTCAAATCCAATGATCGGAATCTTGCTGTCCATTGCTGTCTGAATCAGATCAAGACAAGCTTCTGTATCGAGTGCTGCAAGACCGATTGCTGCTGGTTTTAAATTGATCGCATTATTTAACATCTGTACCTGGTCAGCGATATCACTTTCAGTAGCTGGTCCAACCATTTCCATCTTAACGCCAAGTTCTGCTGCTGCTTCCTGTGCGCCCTGGTATACTGCCTGCCAGTACTGATGCTGGAATCCCTTTGATACAAGGTAGATTAACATTTCACCTTCTGCAGCTGGTGCTTCTTCTGTTGCTGCTTCTTCTGCAGGAGCTGCCTCTTCTGTTGCTGCTTCTTCTGCAGCTGGTTCAGCTGCTGGTGCTGCTTCTTCTGCTTTGCTTCCACATCCAGCAAGAAGAGTTGCAACCATAGCTACGCTAAGTAATGCACTTAATACTTTTCTTTTCATTTCTTATGTTCCTCCCATATAATTATGAATAGTTTTTTGTCATAATTCTTATGAATTATGATCTTTATATAATTCTCCTGCATTTTATGCCAGGCGAAATTATAATCTTTGACTCACTTTTTACTACTTTGATTTTTTCTTTCTGTTTGCAACATCTGCAAATACAGCAATGATCAAAACAAAACCTGTGATGAACTGCTGATACTGATTCTGTAATCCGATAAATGGAAGTCCAGTTTTTAATACCGACATAATGAATACACCGATCAGTGTTCCAGCAATCGTTCCATAACCACCGCTCATGGATGTTCCCCCGATTACAACACCGGCGATTGCATCAAGTTCAAGACCACCACCATTTCCTGGTAATAATGTGGAGTATGTTGCTGCGTAAGATACGCCTGCAATTCCGGCAAATGTTCCACTAAAGATAAATGCAAGAGTTTCCCATTTTACGACATTGACACCTGATAGTCTGGTTGCTTCTTTGTTACTTCCAAGTGCTGTAATATATCTTCCTGCACGTGTCTTATTCAATACGACCGACATGATGACTGCCAATATGATCAGTAACATGAACCCTGTCGGAATCATCATATTTCCATCTGCAGTTGCCATATTGATCTTAAAAATATTTCTGAACCATCCACCCGGCTGAGAGGACTGTGGCCAGGTAACACTCTGTGCTTTTGTAAAGATCGATCCAAATCCTTTGGATATCATCATACTTCCAAGTGTTGCGATAAATGGTGGGAGCCCCATCACTGAAACCATTAATCCATTACAAAGTCCAAAGAATGTACCAATTAAAACTCCAATGATCAGACAGATGAAGATCGGAACATTATATTTTGTAGCAAGTGTTCCTGATATCAGTGAAGAACATACAAGAACTGTTCCAATCGAAAGATCGATACCTCCTGTTATGATCGCAAAAGTAACACCAATTGCCATAAATCCGATATAATAGGATGCATCCAGAATACTTACAAATGTACTATACTGTCTGAATGCCGGACTTGCGATACTAAAGAAACCAAATAATACGATAAGTGCAAGGATCGCGATCGCTCGCTGTGTACCAACTGCTTTTACGACCGGATTGTTAATAAGTGGATTTTTTTTGTTGCCTGTACTGTTTGACATTTTTCTATTTCCTCCCAATTAATTTCTTAAAGTAGCTGCATCCATAATACTTGCCTGGGATGCTTCTTCAATTGATAACTCGCCTGTTTTTCTTCCTTCGCACATAATAACGATTCTGTCGCTCATACGTAGAATTTCAGGTAACTCTGACGAAATCATAATGATTGATTTTCCCTGCGCTGCGAGTTCATTCATCAAATGATAGATTTCACTCTTTGCACCGACATCAATACCTCTGGTCGGTTCATCAAAAATGAGGATATCACAGTTTCTTACAAGCCACTTTGCAATTACGACTTTCTGCTGGTTTCCACCGGAAAGGTTAACAACTGCTGTTTCTACAGTTGGGGTCTTTGTTTTTAATTTTGCTGCATAAAGTTCAGATTCTGTTCTTTCTTTCTTCTTATCTATGAACAATCCTTTTGTAAATTTATCAAGTGTTGCCATGGTCGAGTTTTCAGCAACCGATTTTTCAACGATGATTCCAAAACGTTTTCTGTCTTCTGACAAATATCCAATTCCTGCATTGACCGCATCCTGTGGTGTTTTGATCTCTATTTTAGTTCCATTTACAAAGATCTCACCACTTTCGATTGGATCTGCTCCAAAGATCGCTCTTGCTGTCTCTGTTCTTCCTGCTCCCATCAAACCGGAAAATCCTAAGATTTCACCTTTTCTAAGATCGAAGCTTACATCTCGTACCATTTTTCCGGCATTCAGATGTTTGACACTGAGCACGATCGGTGCATCTGCAGGAACATTACTTTTTTGTTTTGGGTCTTCGTAAATCACTCGTCCGACCATCATATTTATAATGTCACTTTTCGTACAGTCCTTTGTGATCAGTGTGCCAACATATTCTCCATCACGCATGACCGTAACGCGGTCTGTAATAACATTGATTTCATCCATTCTGTGGGAAATATAAATAATTCCCATATTCTTTGCCCTTAGATCTCTGATGATCTTAAATAATTCTTCAATTTCAGAATCGGTCAGTGCTGCAGTTGGTTCATCAAATACGATCAGCTTTGCATCTTTTGAGATTGCTTTGGCAATTTCACACATCTGCTGTTTTCCTACTGTAAGATTTCCCATTGTTTCTGACGGGTCTATTTCAATGTTCAGTTTTTCAAATAGTTTTTTTGCTTCTTCATTCATCTTTCTGTCATTGATCAGTTTTCCACTCATCATTTCTCTGCCGATGAAAATATTCTGTGCGACAGTCAGATGATTCATCATATTCAATTCCTGATGAACGATCGAAATGCCTGCTTCCTGTGACTCTTTTGGATTCTGGAAGTTCACTTCCTGACCTTCAAAAAAGATCTCACCACTGTCCTTTGCATAAATACCGGTCAGTACTTTCATTAATGTGGATTTTCCGGCACCATTTTCACCCATGAGCGCATGCACTTCACCTTTATTAAGATCGAAGTCTACACCTTTTAATGCATGTACACCTACGAAAGATTTATCAATCCCTTTCATTTTTAAGATCAATTCACTCACATCTTCACCTTCCTTTTAACCACTCGTCTTCTGCTATGTTTGTATTATAGAGTTATTATTTGATTAACTAAATTGAAAATCTTATTAAAAAAGGTCAAAAAATTACTGTTTTGTAATTTTTTGACCTTTTTTACTCTTTATTTTATTGTTTTGTTGTGAACTCTTATTGTTTTCTTCTGTTTTGTATCTACTATACTGAATTAACTGTGCTGCTTTTTTTGGGAGGCCTAATCTGTTGTTTCTCTGAACTGTCTTCCAACGAACGGAAATAATAATTTCTGGTTCTCTTCAGTATACATATTATCTCGTGTAATCAGCTCTGAACCTGAATCAAGCTGTACTTTGAATTCTTCACCAGATATGATTTTATAAGCCTGTTCCACACCAAGATATCCCATGTTGAATGGCTTCTGTATGACAATTCCTACAAAAACACCTTCTTCAAGCAGTTGCACTTCCTCAATGGAATTATCAAATCCTACCATTTTGATCTTTCCTGTCAGTCGCATATCTTTGATTGCATTCGCAACACCCACTGCTGAGTACTCATTCGTTCCGACGATCAAATCCAGATCCGGATATTTATGAATCAGCTCCACTGTCAGATCATATGCTTTATCAAAAGAAGAATCACAAAAAACCATATCAACAATCTGTGACTTCCTGCTGCCAAGTATATATTCGAGTCCTCTGATTCGTTCAATGGCTGTTGATGAAGTCTTTACATGACCGACCACTGCAATCTGGGTGTCATCATTAATATACTGCTTGGCAAGATTACCCATCTTGGTCCCTGCTATAAAGTTATCTGTCGCTACAATACTATCCCAGACAGGTTCTTCTACTTCAGAATCAATGAATACAATTTTAATATCATTCTTTTTGGCTTCTCTGACAGCCTCAAGCGTTTTTGTATAATGACTTGGAGATACCAGGATCACATCCGGTTTCTGAGAAACTGCCTGAAGAATCAGTTCATTCTGTCTTTCATAATCTTCTTCTCTGTCAGGTGCGACCACCGTCAGCTCGATTCCATTTTCCTGTGCAGCCATTTTTGCGCCTGCAATTAGTGCTGTCCAGAATTCATTGTTGTTATCAATGATCTTTGGAATCAAGACCATTTTGATCTGTCTGTCTTCTTTTAATCCATCTAATACGATCCACCCCAGGATTAAGAAACCTGTCAGTAATGCGATCAGTACTATTCTATTTGCAACCTGTCTCTTACTATATTTCACCGCTTACCCCATCTGCATACCACCATATGCTACAACTATTTGTCCAATAGGAGATTCCTTGCTGTTTCAATCCTTTAGCTCTGTTTTACAGGGATTGTAACTGTCGCAATGGTACCTGCTCCCAGTCTGCTCTCATATTTAATCCCGTAGTCAGGACCATAGTACAGCTGAAGCCTCATATGTACATTGTAGATCCCAACACCATTGGAACGATAACTCTCTTTATTCTCTTCAAGAATATGTTCCAGTGTTTCATTGTCCATTCCGGCACCATTGTCTTTAATCATGATTATGATCTTCCCATCCTTTTCAAATCCCTCGATTCGAATCAGTCCGATCTCATCTTTATACTTGATCCCATGGTAGATCGCATTTTCAACAATGGGCTGCAGGACCAGTTTTACGATTTCTGCATGTCTGATCGAATCATCGATCGAAATCTCAAACTCCAGTTTGTCTTTATAGCGCATCTTCTGAATGGTAAGATAGCTGCGCACATACTCAATTTCTTTATCTATACTAACAGTTTCCGCCTGATTACTGAAACTTTGTCTCATCAGTTTTGCAAGGGAAGATGTCATAAGTACGACTTCTTTTGTTTTTCCGCCTTCAGCCATCCAGATGATCGAGTCCAGTGTATTATAAAGAAAGTGTGGATTGATCTGCGACTGAAGGGCTTTTAACTCGCTCTTTCTTTTCTGTCTCTGTTCCACGATATTTTGTTCCATCAGATTCTGGATTTCCTGAGTCATGACGTTGAATGAATTACTCAGACTGCCGATCTCATTTTTTGAATGAAGTTCAATATTGGCACTTTCAAAGTTCCCTTTTTCCACCTCTTTCATGGAATCTTTTAACACTTTTATCGGTTTTGTAATCGTAGATGACACGAGTGTTGCAATAATAACTGCTCCCATGAGCAGAATTCCGGCTGTTAACAGGTAGATCAACTGGGTCTCTTCTTTTCCTTTCATCAACTCTGCTGTATAAGCTACTCCAACAACGGTCCAGCCTGTCTTTGCTGATTTTGATATGGTATATAATCTGCTGTGGTCCCCTTCATTGGTAACAAAATACCTGCTGTCAGATTTCAGGACTTCCTGGATTCGTTCTTCTTTTAGTCCGCTGTAAATGAGCTGCTGCTGCGGATGGTAGATTACACTGCCATCTTCATCTAAAATATAGATATAACCCATATCACCCATACTGTTATTCTCGCAAAGATCACTGATAATATCATAGTTCAGATCAATAAAAAACAACCCGGCTCTTTCATTGGTATAGGGATTCCGAATGGCTCTGCTGAGTGTTACCACCCATTGGTATTTATTACGGATCATGTTCTGCACATGTGACGAGGAAAGTGAGGTACCATCATCCCTTTTGAGAGCTTCCATTGCCCACTCCAGATCATAAAGGCTGATATACTCATTCAGCACTTCATTCCCGGTATTTACGATACTTCTACCACTATTAGAAAAAACAACAATGTTCGAGATATCACTACGGCTTTCTATGACTGTCTTGAACTGTGCCTGGATTCTTCCAAATAATGTCTTTTGTTGTTCTGGGCTTGTCGTCTCCGCAAAAAGATATTGCTGTACGTCATTATTATTCGAGACCAGAAGTGAAATATTTTCCATATAATCAATATAAGAGTCGATATCATGATTGATCAGATCTATGATCTGTGTCGTATAGGAGATGGAATTATTTAAAATCCTGTCCTGTGTATAATTTAATGAAACAAATAAAAATACCAGCAAAGCAGATAAAATAAGGACTGAAAAAGATACGATCAGCGATGTTCGGATACTACTGAAGATTTTATCCCATACTTTTTTTAATTGTTGAAAAAACAATGGACTACCTCACTTCTTTTGCATATTCCTTTGGTGTCTTACCCGTTGCTTTTTTAAATGAAATGCTGAAATAATGCGGATCTGTGAATCCGACCCGTTCAGCAATTTCATAATTCTTAAGATCTGTATTCTCGATCAGCTCTCTGGCTCTTTGCATCCTTATTCTGATCAGAGATTCCATGAATGTCTCCTGATAGGTATTTTTAAATACCGAGCTGAATCTGCTGATACTGATTCCAAGATAATTACAGATAAAATTAAGACTTAGCCCAGGGTCATGGTAATTTTTTTCCAGATAATCCATCGCCATGACTGCATATTTCTTCTGACCTGTATTTTTCTGGGCTGAGATGGACTCTCCAAGATCATAACTGAACTTCTTCAGATGACATGCTGCTTCGTCAATGGAGACTGATGTCGCGATTCTGTACAGAAGTTCTTCCTTTTTGATTTTTATGGAATGGTCGTTGCTCTCAATTGATTTTGCAAGTTCTGTCACACTCTGTGCCAGTTCCTGTAAATACAATATTGTTTTTGCCGGTTCAATATAAGCTGACTTGATTTTATAAACCGCTCTGTCTATTGCTTTGTCAATTTTATCATTCTCTTCAAGCTTAACCGAAAGTGCAAGCTCCTGCGCATCTTCACTGATATTGACACTTTCTTTTATTTTATCCTGAAGCTGTTCCATGTCTATGACCTGGTTATCCTGAAATTTCATTCCATAAAGAAGCGCCTGCATGGCACTGTCTGTTGATCTTGCCATCTCTCCGATAGAATACACATAACTTCCCAGTCCAATGATCAGGTGAAGACCTGTATGTTCCCGGACTGTTTCCATGATCTCTTCACAGATGACTTTGGAGATCTGTAAAAATTCTTTTGGTTTATTTGTATGAAAAATAATATAGACCTTATTATCATTTTCCATAAAAACATTCCCTACATTTGCTTTGGCAATGATTTCATCACTGATGTTATAAACAACAAAATTCATCAAAGCACTCTGTTTTTTGGCTTCCTCAGGGCTTTCATTCACACCTGCCTCTTCTGTATGGATCACTGCGATCCGATACGCCTGAAAATCAAGTGAAATTCCGATCTCATCCAGTTCTTTTCTGATTTCTGATTCTTTCTGACTTCCTTTGATCAGATTCAGCAATACATTGGATTTTAGATATAATCTGTTTTTGTTGTATACCTTTCTAAGCCTCTGCATCTTATTTTTCTGTTCAAGATTTCGATCCATGGATTCTTTTAATTTTGTAAGCACTTCTGACAATTCAAATGCCGTTACAGGTTTCAGAAGGTAATCCTCTACATTGTAACGGATCGCTTTTTTTGCATACTCAAATTCATCATATCCACTGAAAATAATAATTCTGGTTTCCGGAAGATTCGTATGTATATATGCACTCAGCTCCATTCCATCTACATATGGCATGCAGATATCCGTAAGTACTACATCAACCTCATTCTGGTCCAGAAAATCAATTGCACTTTTTCCATTTTCACAATTTCCTACCAGTTCATATCCAAGCTGATTCCAGTTGATATTTTCGCAAATAGCCTCTCTGACGAGAATCTCATCATCTACCACGATTACTCTGTACATTGTATGCTCCCTTTCAGTCCTTCAAAGTGGTCTCTTATGCACCATTATAACAGATAATCCGGCAGATCACTTTTAATCGAACTGATCACCTGAAACTTTTTCTCATGTATAGAATCTGAAATCAGACCCTGCTCCTGCTGAAATGAAATTGTCTCTTTTGTATCAGCCTTAAGACCGTTCTGTATGATACTCTCTGATTTTGTTTCTCTGATCGATCCTGCTGCCCGTTGTATACTTTTTTTACCTACTGCCATATTTTGCGACCTCTCTTGCCAGAAGCTTATATTCTGCTGCACTTCTACTGCTCTTTTTAAAGAAAGCAACAGGCATACTGTTATCCTGTGCCCATTCAATTGCGCTATCCACTCTGATCACAGAATCAAAGATCCTGACATCACTTAGTTCCTTGAGCGTTTCAAGCGTCTGTTTATAATAATTTTTTCTTGTATCTGCTTTTGTGATCGCTACCCCCAGTACAGAAAGCTCTGGTACTATTTTTCTGACATCTTCCAAAAACTCGAACATATTTGCAAGCCCGAACAGCCCCCACGGGCTTGCTTCGACAGGAATGATCAGATGATCTGAAGCACACAGCAGATTCATGACCCATCCTCCCAGCGTGGGAGGCGAATCAATCAGAATATAATCATATTCTCCGGAAGCTTTTATTTTTTCTATGCATTTTTTCAGAATAAATTCTCTCTGCCATTTTGTAAATAATTCATATTCTATAGAACTCATCAGTGTCGTGGAAGGAATGATGTCGAGATGCTCATACGATGTATTATAAATATATTCTGACAGATCTTCCTGATTTTTAATTGCCCAGTATATATTTTTCTCACTTCGTGCCATTTCCAGAACTGCCTCTTCGTTAAAAAATGACAGGGAAAGATTCATCTGCATATCCGCATCAAGCAGTAATACTTTTTTCCCTTCCACACTCAGACAATATCCGACATTTGCACATGTTGTTGACTTTCCACTGCCGCCTTTGTTGTTGGCAAAGCATATGATCCTAGTTTTGCTCATGATCTCCTGCTGTCTCCCTTTCCAATACTGTTTTGTAATCTCATTATAGTAAAGGACAAAATGAAATGCAATCTTTAAATACAAACAAAAACCAACAAAATCATCACAAAAAAAGAGAAAGAGACAACCGTCCCCTTCTCTCCATTTTATATTTACTTATGAAAACATGATCTGATTAACAAGGCTTTCCAGGTACTCCTGTCTTCCTGAACCTGGGAGCTGTGGTTTTCCAAGTTTCTCAGCATAAGAAGCAAGCTCTTCAAGTTTTGCCTCTCCACTTCTGATCTTTGCACCGATTCCTTCAGAATAGCTTGCATATCTTTCTTTTACAAATGAGTCAAGTCTGCCATCTTCTATAAGCTGTGCAGCTTTTAACAACCCGAGCGCAAATGTATCCATGCCCAGTATAAAACCATAGAACATGTCTTCCATTGTATAACTGGATCTGCGATTCTTTGCATCAAAGTTAACACCACCATATTTGAAACCACCTGCTTTTAATACTTCATACATTGCAAGGACTGCTTCATATACATTGGATGGAAACTGGTCAGTATCCCATCCCAGCAGATAGTCTCCCTGGTTGGCATCAATACTTCCAAGCATACCATTCATCGCACTGACTCTTAAATCATGTTGGAATGTATGACCTGCAAGTGTAGCATGGTTCGCTTCGATATTCATCTTAAAATCTTTGTCCAGTCCATATTCTTTTAGGAATGCGATTGCTGTTGCTGCATCATAATCATATTGATGTTTCATTGGTTCCTTGGGTTTTGGCTCGATATAGAAATCACCGTCAAAACCGATGCTGCGTCCATACTGAACAGCCATTTTCATCAGACTTGCAATATTTTCCTGTTCAAACTTCATATCTGTATTCAGAAGTGTTTCATAACCTTCTCTTCCACCCCAGAACACATATCCTTTTCCACCAAGTTTGACCGTAATATCCAATGCTTTCTTTACCTGTGCAGCAGCAAAACAGAAAACTTCAGCCGAATTGGAACTTCCGGCTCCATTCATAAATCTTGGATTACTAAACATATTTGCTGTACCCCAGAGAAGTTTTTTCCCTGTAGCATCCATCTTGATCTTGATATAGTCTGTAATCTCATCCAGTCGTTTATTGGTCTCATCCAGTGTATCAGCCTCAGGGATCAGGTCAATATCATGAAAGCAAAAAAATTCAATTCCAAGCTTGTCCATAAACTCAAAACCTGCGTCGACTTTTGCTTTTGCATGCTCCATTGTACCTTCGCTGGCACCAAATTTTTTGTCTGCAGTACCACGTCCAAACATATCAGAACCGGTCGCACTCAGGTTATGCCACCATGCCATTGAAAAAGGCAGATGTTCTTTCATTGGTTTCCCAAGAACGATCCGTTCCGGATCATAGTATTTAAATGCAAGTGGATTGGTACTGTCTTTCCCTTCATAGGGAATCTTAGGAATGTTACTAAATAATTCGTTCATGGCTTCCTCCTTTAATTTATGTAAAATTATATTGCTTCCACTTCATAAAGCAGTCTCAGGTTTTTATTGTCATTTATTTTTTCAAACCCCAATAATATACGCTGTGCAACGCTGTCTGCTTCTGTTCTGTCTGCACCGGATATCAGAACTGCATATTGGTGCAAATTAATTTTAGCTGTGATATCACCATTTCTCAAACTTTGGTTCAATGTATGATGAAGTTTTTTCAGTGCCTCTTCCAACTCATAAATCTCATTTTTACTATTTACAGCCTGAAGTGAAAATAGCAAAAGACTCTGCATTTCTCCACTTCGTTTGCTCTTTCTCTGCATCAGCTTAAATATTTTTTCAAACTCCAGTGTGTCAACATGATAAACACCCCTAATGCTGCTACTTTCTGAAAGCATGACTTTCAAATGCCAGATATCAACTTCCTCTTCTGCTCTCAACCTGTCACTGATCTCATTTTCCTGGGCTTCACAATAAACAAAGAAATCTTTCTTTTTATCCTGCTTCACAAAATAAACTGCTTTATCCGCATTATGATACAGTTCAAAATAATCTCTGCCCGAATCAGGTGCCATAGCTGCGCCTAGAGATATTCCGACTTTGATTGCAAGACCAAGTTCCTTTATCATGCTTTTCATATTTTTCTGCAATTTTAATAATTTTATTTCAAGCTGCTCTTTCTCCATGTCATTAAACAAGATCACAAATTTATCATCATCTATTCTTCCGGCCAGATCTTCTGATTTCAGTTCTTTTCTAATTCCCTCAGCAATACAAACGATCATTGCATTTGCGCTTCCATGTCCACAGATCTGACTGACTCTTCTATAAATATCAATCTCTACAAGAACTAGTGCTTTTCCCTGTAATGACTTATGAAGTATCTCATTGATCTGAATCTGCAGATATTGTTTGCTCCAAAGACCTGATAATCTGTCTGTCTGTGCTGCTTTTGAATATTCATTTAATACAGCCGATATCAGATGTGAACCTACTACCTGCTGCTCTTCTTCATCGAACTCGATTCCTTCCTGTAAGATTTCAATCATGATTGGTACAAGTTCCGGGTCGAACTGCGTTCCACTGCAACGTCTCAGTTCATCAATCGTTTCCTGGACACCCAGACCTTCCCTGTAGGAACGAGTCGATGTCATGGCATCTACCGTATCGGCAATTCCTACTATTCTTCCAACAAGTGGGATTTCTTTTCCCTTTTTCCCAAGTGGATAACCCGTCCCATCATATTTTTCATGATGATTTCCTGCACCTATGCTCAGATAAGGAACAACTGTTACTTCACTTAATATCTCGCCACCGATCACCGGATGCTTTTTTATGATCGCATATTCTTCTTCTGTCAGTTTTCCGGGTTTGTTCAATATATAATCCGGCACTCCGATCTTACCTATATCATGGAGCAGTGCTGAATAATACAGGTTCCTGATATCTGTCCTGTCCCATCCAAGTTTGACCGCCATTTTTTCAGCAAGTTTTGCTACATGCTGAGAATGGAACTTGGTATAACGATCTTTGGCATCAATGAAATCTGCGAAAGACGTAATTGTCTGAATCGTAAGGTATTCGATCTCTTTTGTTTTCTCCTGTACCAGATTTTCCAGATTTTTTCTAAGATCATTTAATTCCAGGATTCTTCGGATTCTGACTAACATACCAGGTGCATAAAAAGGCTTTATAATATAATCCTGTGCTCCCAGTTCAATACACTGCGCTTCGATCTTTGAATCATCCAGACCTGTCAGAAATATGACCGGAATTTCAGCTGTCTCCTTCGTGCTCTTGATCTTTTTAAGCGTTTCGATTCCATTCATAACAGGCATTTCAATATCTAGCAGTATCAGGTCTACATCCTTACTTTCCAAAAATCTTAATGCTTCCACTCCAGAATTTACAACACTGACTGAATAATATGGTTTTAATGTGTCATAGGCCAGAACAAGATTGAGTCGGTCATCATCCACTACTAAAATATGCTTCACAGGTTCATCCCCTTTCCTGATCAGGAGGAATGACTATTCAATGTTATTGTTTCAGTTTTGCTGTATTCTCCTCAACTTCTATTACATCGATCTTACGTTCAAGAAAAACTTTGAATTTCGTAATGCCGCTTTGTTTGATTGCTGAATCCAGATCCGGCATCTGTTCTGACAACCTCTGTTTTAATTCTCCAATGTTTAATTCTCTTGCCTGAGATGCTTTAAAGATAGCAAGGATCTTCTTTTCGATATCTTTTACAGGTGAGTTGTGTAAGGAGACCCAGTATGCATTATTTATTTTTTTGAGTAGCAGGCTGTCAAACTCACTGATGAACTCAGACAGTTTACTATAATGATAATTCCTGACATCGAAATCAGAAA
>JAQVCQ010000070.1 GCA_028689715.1 Lachnospiraceae bacterium | reverse complement strand
AAAGAAATTCTAAATCAATTCAACTCATTTGTCGAGACCAGTGGAGTCTACAGTCAGGAAGCTGACAAAGTGAATAATGAAATGAAAAAGATAGATCATATGGTCAGTGAATTTAAGATGACAATGGAAACATTAGTGACAGCTACCAGGGGAATCAGTGATACAGTTTCAGATTCGTCAAACGAAGTATGTAAGCTGGCAGACAGCAATCAGGAAATTCTGACTTTGACGGGAAAAACACATGAACTGGCAAGAGAAAATGCAGGTACTGCAGGTCAGCTCAAAGAGATCGTAGATCTGTTCCAGGTCTAATATCAGATCATAGAATAATTTAAGTATTCATTTTAAAAAGAGGGCTGCCGATCTGGCAGTCCTCTTCAATGGTTATCATAAAAAAATACGAAACATGCTTTGCGTATTTATTAGAAACGCTCATCAATGGAAACATATTCCTGTTCTGGTTCAATTGGTTTATATGCCGGACGGATGATCTTGCCATTATTAGTGAGTTCTTCGATTCGGTGAGCGGACCATCCAACAATACGTGCGATCGCAAAGATGGGAGTATACAGCTCAACGGGAAGATCCAGCATTTTATAAACAAAGCCTGAGTAAAAGTCAACATTGATGCTGACACCTTTATAAATAGGACGTTGTTCAGTGATTACTTCAGGTGCGAGCCTTTCTACAAGGGAATAGAGTTCAAATTCTTTTACCAGTCCTTTTTCTTTAGAGAGGTCTTCTACGAACTGCTTGAATACCACAGCTCGTGGATCTGATTTTGAATAAATCGCATGTCCAACACCATAAATAAGACCAGAGTTGTCAAAGGCTTCTTTGTTCAACAGTTTCCTTAGATAAGCGCTGACTTCTTCTTCGTTTTCCCAGTCAGCAACGTGCTCCATCATATCATCAAACATCTGGATGACTTTTATATTAGCACCACCGTGACGTGGACCTTTTAAAGATGCTAAAGCAGCAGCCATGGTAGAATAAGTATCAGTAAGGGAAGAAGTAATAACATGCGTAGTAAAGGTAGAATTGTTACCACCACCATGTTCCATATGAAGAACAAGCGCCACATCCAGAATTTTAGCTTCCAGAGGGGTATAACTGCTGTCAGGTCTTAATATATGAAGAATATTTTCAGCGGTCGATAGTTCGGGCCTTGGCGCATGTATAAACAGACTGTTTCCATCATGATAATGGCTATATGCCTGATATCCATAGATAGACAACATTGGAAAAAGACTGATCAGCTGCAGGCATTGACGAAGTACATTTGGGATCGAAGTATCATCAGCTTTTTCGTCATAGGAGTAAAGTGTCAGCACACTGCGTGCAAGTGTATTCATCATATCGCGGCTTGGTGCTTTCATTATGATATCTCTAACAAAGCTTGTAGGCAGAGTTCTATAGCCTACGAGGATCGCTTCAAAATCAGCTAATTGTTTTTGATTAGGGAGATTTCCGAACATAAGCAGATAGGTAATTTCTTCAAAACCAAAACGACCTTCTTCTGTAAAACCTTTTACAAGATCCTGAACTTCATAGCCTCTGTAAAAAAGGCGTCCATGTGCTGGAAGAGTGACTCCGTTTACTATTTCAGTTGCCCTGACGTCAGAGATATGAGTCAGTCCTGCAAGAACACCTTTTCCATTGATATCACGCAAACCTCTTTTAACATCATATTGAGTAAACAGCTCAGGATCGATCAGACATGAGTCTTCACTTAAATGAGCCAATTTTGTGATTTCAGGTGTAATTTCTGAATAATTCCTGTTTTCCATGAATTTGTCCACCTTTCTTTTGTACGTTAATAACTTAATGTGCTGATAAAATAATACCATGTACACTATTTTCACCGCAAGGTTTTTCTGAAGATCAAACATGAATTAAGAAATATTTTATAAAATTTAGGTGTGAAATCTAGCATAAAACATGTATCTATATTACAATAGAAAGATTGAAAGAGAGGAATTGTTATGGAACAGAATCATGTGATTACAGACAGACTACTAAAATTAAGAAATAAAATGAAACAGGATGGGATTGACTGGTGTTATATTCCTACAGGAGATTTTCATAACTCCGAATATGTTAGTGATTATTTTACGATAAGAGAATTTTTTTCGGGCTTTACAGGCTCTAATGGAACCCTTTTGATTTCAGCGGATTTTGCAGGTCTTTGGACTGATGGCAGATACTTCATTCAGGCAGAGCAGGAGTTGAAAGACACCTCGATCGAGTTGTTTCGGATGCTTGATGAAGGGGTACCGACCATTAATGAATATCTGGAGTCTCATATTAAAAAAGACCAGACACTTGGGTTTGATGGAAGAGTGGTTCCCGCAACAATGGGAGAAGAAATAGAGAAAGCAGTAAAGAAATGTGCAGCATTCATGAACGTGGAATTCGACCCTGCTGAAATGATCTGGACAATTGAAAACGGAAGAAGTGAAATGCCATGTAATCCAGTCAGAGCATTATCGTCAGATCTGACAGGAATGGATTGCCTGGAAAAAATTGAACTTGTCAGAGCTGAAATGGAAAAACAGAATGCAAAGTACCATTTTATTAGCAAACTGGATGATCTGATGTGGCTATTTAATATAAGAGGCAATGATGTGGAATGTAATCCGGTCGCGTTATGTCATGCACTGTTATCAAAAGAAGAAGCTATTGTTTTCATACAGAAAAAAGCACTTGGAACAGAGATGTTTGAATACTTCTCATCACGCAAAATTGAAGTATATGATTACTTTGAAGCAGCTGAAGTTATAAAAGAAAAAGTAACTGATGGAAATATTTTAATAGATAAAAAAAATATCAGTACCAAATTTCATCATATATTAAATGAAAAATGCGTGGTAACTAACATTTCCAATCCAACGGAAATGATGAAGGCAGTCAAGAATCGGACTGAAATAGAAAAACTAAGAGATGTGTATTTAAAAGATAGTGTTGCTGTAACAAAATTTATTTATGAAATGAAAAATGCGATTGATCATAAAAATTATACAGAATATGAAGCTGCGATGCGCATGGACCAGATCAGAATGGAGATACCGGAATGTTACGATCTTTCATTTCCAACGATTTGCGGGTATCAGGCAAATGCTGCAATGATGCATTATCAGGCAGCTGAGGATCGTTGTGCACAGGTACATGCTGAAGGGATGTTGCTGGTAGATTCAGGTGGACAGTTTGAAGGCGGAACGACTGATGTGACCAGGACGATCTCAATGGGAGAAGTCACTAAAAAACAAAAAGATCATTATACGCGGGTCTGTAGGGGGATGCTGAATTTATCAGCAGTGAAATTTTTATATGGCTGTACAGGCAGAAATCTGGATATTATTGCAAGACAGCCAATGTGGGAAACTGGCATGGATTATAAATGCGGAACAGGTCACGGAATTGGATATATGCTGAATGTACATGAAGGTCCTCAGTCGATCAGATGGCAATATGTTAAGACAAACGTAGAGACGGTTCTGGAAGAGGGGATGATAGTCAGTAATGAGCCGGGTATTTATCTGGATGGTGAATATGGTATCAGGATTGAAAATATCATGTTATGCAAAAAAGCAGAAAAGAATTCTGATGGTCAGTTCATGGAGTTTGAAACGCTTACCTATGTTCCGCTTGACAGAGCAGCAGTCGTTTCAGAAATGATGTCAGATATCGAAAGAGAACGTCTTAATCAGTATCAGGCAAATGTATATGAGAAGGTCAGCCCTTATCTTACAGAGACGGAAAGAGAATGGCTTTATATGGAAACCAGACCTGTATCATGATCTAAATACTTGTAAATCTTACATAAATGCATTATAATATAATTAACCTGAAATGCACGATAACTCTTGTTGTTTTGAACCTACAGTTACTTTAAACGGGACTCCTACATTGCCATTCAGATGTCAGGCCCCCATTTTGCAGGGGAAGGCAGAAGCATGGTTGCGGTAACCCACCTAGCAATAGCTAGGAGTCAAAAAACAAGAAACGGCATTTTGGGGCAATATATAAAAAAGCAGCTTAGGCTGCTTTTTTATATATTATGATAAAGAGCGGGAGGAAATGAAATGAACAGAATCGTTGCGTTGTTAAGGGCATTTGCAAAAGAACTTAGTAATAATAATGTAACAACACTGGCAGCAGGGGCAGCATTTTTTCTGTTTTTGTCATTATTTCCCATTATCATGTTAATTGGTTCGATCCTACCATACACTCCTTTATCAAGGCAGGATTTTTTGTACTTTTTAGGCACGATCTTGCCAAGCGCTATCGCACCATGGATGCAGAACACGGCAGAGGAATTATATGATAAATCACCTGCGGTCATATCAATTTCGGCTGTTGCGGCGCTCTGGTCAGCTTCAAGAGGGACCTTGTCAATCATGAGGGGGATCAATTCTGTTAATCGTGTCAGAGAAAATAGAAACTTTATTATTCTTAGAATGAAAGCATCTTTTTATACCATGATCATGCTGGCCAGTATCATTTTTTTTCTGGGTATTATGGTTTTTGGAAGAGTCATGGTTCAGATTACAGAGACACATTTTCCGCAAATGTCCCATATATTTATTTTCTTACTGAGATTTCGATTTGTATACGCAGTTGTTATTCTTGCGATACTGTTCATGTTTTTATATAAATGGATACCTAATAAAAAAATGAAATTGATTCATCAAATACCAGGAGCTGTGTTTTGCAGTACCGGATGGACATTGTTTTCAGATGGATATTCTTATTATATATCGGCCAGCCCGTCTTTTGGTGTCTATGGGAATCTGACGACCGTGATCATAGGACTTTTATGGCTGTACGTATGTATTTATTTATTCCTACTTGGCGCAGAGATAAATTTTTATCTGGTACCAATGCTGAAATACAAATAACAATCATATTTAAAGCTTGACAACCTGATAAAACTTCTATTATGATATATAAAGCATGACAGATAAAGACAAAGACGGTGCACAGTATTGTTATAATTTCCTACAGAGAGAAGGAGTCAGCGGGTGGAAGCTCTTTCAGGTTCAGTTATAATAAAAAATTCACACCTGAGTTTCTTTTCAGAAGAATTGAATCAATAGGATTTGATTTGGTAAGATTAGACGTATAACACACACGTTACGTGAATGAGAGCCTGTTCATACAGGAATCTGGGTGGTACCGCGGAATCTTTCGTCCCTTGTTTCATACAAGGGACTTTTTATATTTCCGGAAAACAGAAAAATTAAGAATTTGAAAGGGAGCAATCATATGAAAGAAAAATTGGATCTAATCAAAGCCGAAGCGTTAAAACAGATCAATGAATCAGGAGCGCTTGAAAGACTGAATGAGATCAAAGTAAATTACCTTGGAAAAAAAGGGGAGCTGACGGCTGTATTAAAAAGTATGAAAGATGTAGCGCCTGAAGACAGACCCAAAGTTGGACAGATGGTAAATGATGTCAGAGAAGAAATTGAAAAAGTACTTGAAACTGCGATTTCAAAAATGGAACGTGCAAAACGGGAAGCGCAGATGAAAAATGAAACAATAGATGTAACACTACCTTCAAAGAGAGCAAAACTGGGACATAGGCATCCAAATACAACAGTCATGGAAGAAGTGGAAAGGATCTTTGTCGGAATGGGATATGAAGTAGTGGAAGGTCCTGAGATTGAAACAGACTATTATAATTTTGAGGCATTAAACATCCCAGCTGACCATCCTGCAAAAGACGAACAGGATACTTTTTATGTTACACCGGATATCTTACTCAGAACTCAAACATCACCGACACAGGTACATGAAATGGAAAAAGGAAGTCTTCCAATCAGAATGCTTGCTCCGGGACGTGTATTTCGTTCAGATGAAGTTGATGCAACACATTCTCCATCCTTTCATCAGATCGAGGGACTTGTCATTGATAAAAACATTACGTTTGCTGATCTGAAAGGAACGCTGGCTGAGTTTGCAAAAGAATTGTTCGGAGAAGAAACAAAAGTAAAATTCCGACCACATCACTTCAATTTTACTGAGCCAAGTGCTGAAATGGATGTGACCTGTTTTAAATGTGGCGGTTCTGGATGCCGTTTCTGTAAGGGAACCGGATGGATCGAGATATTGGGATGCGGGATGGTACATCCAAATGTTCTCAAAATGAGCAACATAGATTCTGAAGAATATTCTGGGTTTGCTTTTGGTGTTGGTCTTGAGAGAATCACATTATTAAAATATGAAATCGATGATATGAGACTGCTTTATGAAAATGATGTCAGATTTTTAAAACAGTTCTAAATTGAATAATAAATTGAAAATGCAGACAAAACAGGCGAGTCCTGTATAGAAGGAAGGATACAGAATATGAATACAGCATTATCTTGGATCAAAGCATATGTGCCGGATCTGGAATGTACGGAGCAGGAATATACAGATGCGATGACAATGTCAGGAACGAAAGTTGAAACATATGAAAAATTAGATAAAAATCTTGAACATATTTATGTAGGAATGATCGAGTCAATAGAAAGACATCCGGATGCTGATAAACTGATCGTGTGTCAGGTGAATCTTGGAGAGAGATCACTGCAGATCGTTACAGGTGCATCAAATGTTTCAGTAGGTGATAAAGTTCCTGCTGTCATCGATGGAGGTAAGGTAGCCGGAGGACATGATGGCGGACCATTGCCGGAAAATGGGATTAAAATTAAAAATGGGAAATTAAGAGGCATTGAGTCTTATGGAATGATGTGCTCTGTTGAAGAACTTGGATGGGATACCAATATGTTTCCTGATGCACCACAGGAAGGAATTTATATTCTTCCAGTCGATGCTGTTCCGGGAAGCGATGCCATCGCTCTGCTTGGACTACGTGACAGTGTATTTGAATACGAAGTGACATCGAATCGTGTGGATTGTTACAGTGTGCTTGGAATTGCCAGAGAAGCAGCAGCTACTTTCAAAAAACCGTTTTATGCGCCGGTCGTTCATGTTGTAGAAAATGATGAAAAAATTGAAGATTATATCAGTGTTGAAGTGAAAGATCAGGATCTTTGCAGCAGATATTGTGCAAGAGTCTGTAAAAATATCAAGATCGGACCTTCCCCTGCATGGATGCAGGCACGATTAAGAGCTAGCGGTATTCGACCGATCAACAACCTTGTTGATATTACCAATTATGTTATGGAAGAATACGGTCAGCCCATGCATGCATTTGATCTTGATACGATTTCAGGGAATAAGATCATTGTAAAACGCGCGGCGGACGGAGATGTTTTTGTAACACTTGATGGGCAGGAACGGAAACTTGACAAAGAGATCCTTATGATCTGTGATCAGGAAAAACAGATCGGAATTGCCGGAATCATGGGTGGTGAGAACTCTATGATTACAGATGATGTAAAAACAGTTGTGTTTGAATCAGCATGCTTCAATGGTGCTAATATCAGAAAATCAGCAAAACGTCTTGGTCTCAGAACAGATGCATCAGGTAAATTTGAGAAAGGACTTGATCCATATAATGCAGAAGCGGCTGTCAATAGAGCCTGCCAGTTGATTGATGAGCTGGGATGCGGTGAAGTAGTTGGCGGAATGGCAGATGTCTGTGCTCCGTTAAAACAAAAGAATGTGATCAAATTTCAGCCGGAACGCATTAACAAATTGTTAGGAACGCAGATAGAAAAAGAAGACATGCTGAAGACATTTGCTATGCTGGAAATCGAGTATCAGGAAGCAACTGAAGAACTTATTATTCCGTCTTTCAGACAGGATTTGGAAGGACTTGCAGACATTGCAGAAGAAGTAGCAAGATTTTATGGCTATCATAATATTCCGATGACACTTCCATCAGGAGAGGCCACGACAGGCAAACTTCCGTTTAAATTAAGAGTGGAAGAAAGAATAAGGGATATTGTCGAATACTCGGGGTTTTCACAGGGTATGTGTTATTCTTTTGAAAGTCCAAAAGTGTTTGATAAACTGTTATTGGATCCTGCGGATCCACTTAGAAATGCGATTACCATTATGAATCCATTGGGTGAGGATTATTCTATCATGCGTACTGTTGCATTGAACGGTATGCTGACATCACTGGCAACAAATTATAACAGAAGAAATAAAGATGTCAGATTATATGAGCTTGGAAATATTTATCTGCCAAAGAATCTTCCACTTACAGAACTGCCGGACGAGAGAATGCAGCTGACATTGGGAATGTATGGAGAAGGGGATTTCTTTACATTAAAAGGTGTAGTGGAAGAAATGCTTGAAAGTATAGGAATGACAGGAAAACTGATCTGTTCACCTGATTCAAATAGAACATTTTTACATCCGGGACGTCAGGCTGATATGATCTATAAAGAAGATCAGATCGGTTATATTGGTGAGGTGCATCCTGATGTTGCAGATCTTTATGACATCGGAACAAAAACATATGTCGCAGTCATTGATATTCCTGTTATACTGAAACATGCATCCTTTGACAGAAAATATGTTGGTGTTGCAAAATATCCGGCAGTTACAAGAGACATCAGCATGGTAGTTCCTAAAGAGGTTCTGGCAGGACAGATCGAGGATGTCATTGAAAAACGTGGCGGAAAGCTTCTCGAAGAGTTCTCCTTATTTGATATTTATGAAGGATCACAGATCATGGCTGGATATAAATCAATGGCTTACACGATTTCGTTCCGTGCAAATGACAGAACACTGGAAGAAAATGATGTAAATGCAGCCATGAAGAAAATTCTGAACGGTCTGGAAGAAATGGGAATTGAATTAAGAAAATAATATGTTACAGTATATGTATGACAATATAAGTGACAGAATATAAATAACAGGATATATATAATAATATAAGTACTGTTTTATAAGAAAGAGGTATGATATGGAATTTAAAAATACATGGGAAACTTATTCCCAGAAACAAGTGAAAGAAGTAGATTTGTTTTGTAATGATTACAGAAATTTTTTAGATGAGGGAAAAACTGAAAGAGAATGTGTTGATGTTATCGTAAATGAGATCGAAACAAAAGGATACCGCGAAGTAAGCAGAATCATTGCTGAAAAAGGCAAAATCAGTACAGGCGACAAAGTATATGCAGTCTGCATGGATAAAACAGTAGCAATGTATCATATTGGGAAAAGACCTCTTGAAGAAGGTATGAATATTCTTGGTGCACATATTGATTCACCAAGACTTGATATCAAGCAGAATCCACTATATGAAGACAGTGGGATCGCATATCTGGATACTCATTATTATGGTGGAATCAAAAAATACCAGTGGGTTACGATTCCGCTTGCCCTCCACGGTGTTGTTGTAAAAAAAGATGGTACCACCGTTCTGATCAATGTTGGTGAAAAAGAAGATGATCCTGTATTTTTTGTTTCGGATCTTTTAATTCACCTCGCAGAAGAACAGCTTCAGAAAAAAGCTGCCAAGGTAATAGAAGGCGAAGCACTGGATCTGATCATTGGAAGCAGACCATTTGTTTTTGATCAAAAGGAAAAAACTGAAGAAGAGAAGAAAGAAGCTGCAAAAGATGCCGTTAAAAAAGGGATTCTCAATATTTTAAAAGAAACCTATGATATTGAAGAAGAGGACTTTATTTCAGCTGAACTAGAAGTAGTCCCTGCTGGAAAATCAAGAGAAGCAGGCTTTGACAGAAGTATGATCATGGGATATGGACAGGATGACAGAGTATGCGCCTACACATCATATCGTGCGATTCTTGATATGACAGAAATACCGGAAAGAACAGCATGCTGTCTGCTTGTAGATAAAGAAGAGATTGGAAGTGTGGGAGCTACAGGAATGCATTCCAGATTTTTTGAGAATACAACAGCAGAGATCATGAACTTGAGCGGAAATTATAATGATCTTATACTGCGCAGATGTCTTGCAAATTCACTCATGTTATCTTCTGATGTAAGCGCTGCATTTGATCCTTCTTATGCATCCAGTTTTGAAAAGAAAAATGCTGCATTTATGGGAAATGGTATGGTATTTAATAAATTTACTGGTTCTCGTGGAAAATCAGGTTCTAACGATGCGAATGCAGAATATATTGCGCTGATCAGAAAAGTCCTGGATGATCAGAATGTTAATTTCCAGACTTCTGAACTTGGAAAAGTTGATGTTGGCGGTGGTGGTACGATCGCATATATTTTATCTTTGTATGGAATGAATGTAATTGACTGTGGTGTAGCGGTCCTGAATATGCATGCTCCATGGGAAGTTACGAGTAAAGCAGATATTTATGAAACTAAAAGAGGTTATGAAGCATTCCTGAAACATGCAGGTCTGTGAGGAAAGAAAACGTGAATAGAAATACTGAATTAAAAACATCTGATTTTGCATTTGATCTTCCGCAGGAGTTAATTGCGCAGGATCCACTGGCAGACAGATCATCATCCAGAATGCTGGTTCTGGATAAAAATAATGGAAAGATCATTCATAATACATTTAAACATATCACTGATTATTTAAAACCGGGCGACTGCCTGGTTTTAAATAATACAAAAGTCATTCCGGCAAGACTGCATGGAATCAAAAAAGAAACAGGAGCACATGTTGAGGTCCTGTTATTAAAACGTCTTGAGGATGACAACTGGGAAACGCTTGTAAAGCCCGGACGTAAGATCAAACCGGGTACAGTTCTCCAGTTTGGAGATGGTCTGCTCGAAGCAGATGTTATGGAAGTTGTGGATGAAGGAAACCGGATCATTCATTTCAGATATGATGGAATATTTGAACAGGTACTTGATCAATTAGGCGAAATGCCTCTCCCGCCTTATATCACTCACAAATTACAGGATAAGAACCGTTACCAGACGGTGTATGCTAAATATGAAGGAAGCGCGGCAGCGCCAACAGCAGGACTACATTTTACGGAAGAATTGCTGAATCAACTTGAAGAAATGGGAGTTTCCCTTGCTTATGTGACACTTCATGTGGGACTTGGGACATTCAGACCAGTTAAGGCAGATAATATTTTAGAACATCATATGCATTCAGAATATTATGATATATCTGATGAAGCGGCTGAACTCATCAACAATACAAAAAAGAGCGGTGGCCGGGTCATTTGCGTTGGTACGACAAGCTGCCGCACCATTGAAAGTGCAGCAGACGAAGACGGCATGTTGAAAGCATGTTCGGGTGATACAGAAATTTTCATCTATCCAGGATATCGTTTTAAAGTTCTTGATGCACTGATCACGAATTTCCATTTGCCTGAATCAACACTTGTTATGCTGGTATCGGCGCTTGCTGGTAAAGAAAATGTTTTAAAGGCATATCATGAAGCAGTCCGAGAACAGTATCGATTCTTTTCCTTTGGCGATGCAATGTTTATCGTTGACAATGTTTTGGAATAAATATAAACTATAATTATAAACGAAAGTGACTCAGTTCCAAAGGTACATCGTGACTTTAATATTGGGGAGTGGTGAAAGGGGTATCAAGAATGGATGATAGAAGAAAAACCAAACGATTGGATTTGGAATCTAAATTAAGAGTAAAACGTCTTGATGGAAGCGGAGAGGAAGAGGAAGTTTCCATAGATGTTATAGATGTTTCTAAAGTTGGTATTGGATTCACCTGTGAACAGGCTTTACAGATCGGTGCTGTTTATGAAGGAAGTCTTATGTTATGGACCAAAGAAGTGATCGATTCATTTATAGAGATCGTAAGAATTGAGAAAAGTTCCAGTTATTATATTTATGGGGGAATTTTCATTGGTATGCCTGAATCAACAACGAACCGTATTGCTATTTATGACGTAATTCACACACTCAATCAAGAATAAGAATCAAAAGCCTGCAGAGTTATTTGGCGGGTGTTCATAAGGAAACTTTGTGAACCGCCTAAAAATGTGGGGTATAAGGCGGACAGTTTCGGCTGTCCGCCTTTTGCTATGCCTTAAATTGCAGCTGGCAGCTCATCATCAAACAGCATTTCATCATCCATTCCGTAGAATTCTTCCATAGAGGGAATGTCAAATTCCTCTTTGACATCGTTCAGCATCCCAATGTCACGGTAGAGAATCCAAATATC
>JAQVCQ010000192.1 GCA_028689715.1 Lachnospiraceae bacterium | reverse complement strand
TGGAATAAGGCGGTAAATTGAAAACGTTAAAAGATATTTCATGGAAAAAAAACTTTGCTATTATATGGTCTGGGCAGGCGGTCTCGCTTTTTACAAGCGCTGTGATCCAGATGGCAATTATTTGGTACCTGACTGACAGGACAAGATCGGCATCAGTCCTCACACTTGCCACACTCGTGGGATTTTTGCCCCAGGCTGTTCTGGGACCTTTTATTGGAGTGCTTATTGATAGGTATGACAGAAAAAGAATCATGATTTATTCAGATCTGTCGATTGCATTTATGACCTTAGTTCTTGCAATTTCAGGATTTGGTCGGGAACTGCCTATTTGGTTGATCATGACGGTACTCTGCTTTCGCTCTATTGCTACCGCATTCCATTCACCGTCCCTTCAGGCGGTAACACCCATGATCGTACCAAAAGAATCACTTGTCAGCTGTGCCGGATATTCTCAGGGGGTGGAGTCTTTTTCATTATTGCTCAGCCCGGCAGTAGCAGCTTTATTGTATAGCCTATTTGACATCAGCCTGATTCTTCTCACAGATATTGCAGGTGCTATATTTGCAATGGGGACAATCATGATATCAAGGATTCCTAAAGCTGAACGGGATCTGGATGAAAAAATGCCACATGTATTAAGTGATGCAAAAGAAGGGCTCAAAGTATTACACAGCGAAAAGGGCATGACTGCACTTGTTGTATTAAATGCGATTTATGCGATTATTTATTTCCCGATCGGCAGCTTATATCCATTATTGTGCATGTCTTATTTTGGAGGAACATTTAGGGAATCAAGTATTGTTGAAATTGTGTTTTCGGCGGGTACGCTGCTTGGAGCACTCATTCTTGGAAAGTGGGGAAGTAAGATCAATCAGATTACGGTCATTATCCTATCCATTGTTGTAATGGGAGCAGGATTGATTATGACGGGAAGTCTGAGACCGGATCAGTTGAATATATTTGTAATCCTGGCAGGAGTCATGGGAATTACGATACCTTTTTATCATGGGGTTCTTATGGCAATTTTTCAGATTAAAATCGACGAGGCATATCTTGGAAGAGTACTTTCGTTGTCAGCCAGCCTTGGTATGGTAGCCATGCCGGTCGGGCTGATGCTCGCCGGCACTTTTGCAGATGTGATGGGTGTGGAGAAGTGGTTTTTGATTTCAGGAATATTGACGCTTTTTGTGGCGGTCGCATTTTACGGGATGCCAACGATACGAAATTGCTGTAAGGATACGGTTTCAGATGCTGAATGAGAAAGTAACTTCACAGAAAAAAACTGATCGATAGAGCCAAGACAGCTTAATCCATACTAAGAAGATGTTCCACCAGTTCTTTTTTTTCAAAGAGAACGCATCCGCCAGCATGTTCTTCCATTAAAAATTCACCGGAACGAAGTTTTTGAAATAGTTTTGATTGCAACGCATCCAACAACGAAGTATTTTTTACACTGATGTCGGAGTATGGGGAGAACGGGCACGGTTCTGCATTTCCCTGTGCGTTAATATGGAAGAATCCCCTACCAGCAGCCAGGCAGCCTCCTGAGGATTTCTCATCTCCGGGAAATGAAATGTAAACAATAGAATCATCTGTGCTGCGCAGTATGTTCAGACGTTGATCCAAATATCGGCGTTCTGCATCTGCAGGTGCAAGATGTGCAGTTTCAGCCGAGACTGGTACATACTCAACATAAAAGATCACTTTGCATCCAAGAGAACGCAGGTATCCTGTAAAACTGTCCGATGTGACTTCTTCAAGATTTTCTGTTGTTACCGTGACGGAAGCTCCAAAAAGTAGTTGGTTCGAACGCATCATTTCCATGGAAGCATTAATTTTATCAAAAACACCATCTCCCCTTCTTAGGTCAGTTTTGTCTTTATGACCTTCGATACTAAAGACCGGAATCAGGTTCCTGTGTTGATCGAACAAAGCAAGGTAGTCGGAATCCAGCATCGTTCCATTTGTAAAGATTGGAAATAAGAGTTCAGGGATTGTACCTGCCATTTGAAGAACATCTCTTCTGATCATTGGTTCGCCACCGGCAAGAAGAATAAAACTACATCCAATTGATCTGGCTTCTAAAAATATCTTTTCCCATTCATTGGTACTGAGTTGCCCGTTAGGAACATCATCAGTGCATTGTTCATTAAAACGTGAATAACAACCCTGGCAATGAAGGTTACAGCTGCTTGTGATAGATGCAATCAGAAAAGGTGGTATATGTACGCCGCTCTCTTCAGCAGTTTTTCGCCGTTTGGAAGCTTCTTTGATCGCAAGAGCGAACTGCGCGAAGAACAGACTTTGTCGTGGGTTTTTAAAGGTAGCACGTATTGCACCTTTTACAATGTTTTCTACACCGTTTGTTAAATAGTCCTCTAGTTTAAATAGTTGTGTCATCAGAATTCTCCCATAATATATTACATACAATTTAAATACACAAAATGATAGTAGCAGATTTTTTCTGATTTGTCAGCATAAGATTTTAGGAATGCGATACAGTTAAATCCCATTTTTTTCTAAAGTGTAACTTGCGGAATGCTGATGGTGTCATACCATTATATTTTTGAAACACTGAGGTAAAGTGGCTTTGAGAGCAGAACCCAAGGCTATGCCCGATTACAGAAATTGAAAAATCAGAGTAGCGAAGCAGATTTTC
>JAQVCQ010000069.1 GCA_028689715.1 Lachnospiraceae bacterium | reverse complement strand
GTCAGCAGATCTCTCTGCTGTTATTTACTGCTTTTTGGTTTGTCTGTTTCCAGACCGTTCTCTGAAATTTCAATTTAGAATTTTCAGGGTTGCATTACTGTTTAGGAATTTTATTTCCTAGAATCTTTTCTTCTCTTTCGAGCTTCAAATCTTCCTTTTCAAGGTTCGTCTGCCATCCTTTCGGATGTCTGTTTTGTTGTCGTTCGCTTGACACGCAACTCTGATATAGTATCATGTGGTGTTTCGTTTGTCAACAACTTTTTTAACTTTTTTTATTTTTTTGTTTTAAGCTTTTCAGCCAAATTACAATCAAATAAATTTTTGTTATTGTCGAATAATTCAATACAATTATCAGCGACGAATGTAATTCTATCATTAGTATTTGATAATGTCAACGGGTTTTTCAATCTTTTTTATTTTAATTTTACAACCCCTGTATTTCCGGCATATTTCACCTGCATCGTTAGTGTCTGAATGTCAGTTATCTCATCATCGCTCACTTCTGATACCGTTACTACTTCTATAGAACCGTTTGCACCAATGACATCTTTCAAAGTCGTCATATCATCCGGCAAAAGAGTTGGCAGGGCACTGATCTGCTCTCCACTATTAAAACTAATCCTAAAAATCGCATTCTTATCCAGAATATTTATTTCCTTCTCTACACCAGTTAAGTTTTCAACTGTAAATTTGCATACAAGAAGGCTTGACTTTTCCTGTGATGTAATACTGATGTAATTACCTGTTTCAGTATCTTCAGGATAAGAATCAAAAATATCATATCCTTGGAAATTGATGCTAAAGTCTGAAAGTTCCAAAAATGTGGCCAGATCTACATAATCTTCCACTTCTGCGGTACTTTCAACAGGCTGCTGCGGCACTTCCTCTGTCGAAACCGGCTGCGTTTCTGCCTCAGCACGCTTTTCCATACGTTCCTGAAGTTTTTCTGCCTTTTCTATTTCTTCTTCAGTTGCAATACCGTCATCATAATTTTTACTGTTTTCCAAAGCCAGACCAGCTGCATATTCTGCCACCAGATCATTCTCTTCTTCACTGAGCTCCGGAAGTTTGGATCCACATCCAGAAGCAAAGAGCAGTACAAATGATAAAATCAGGATTGAAGTAAGATGTTTTTTCTTCACAAAGTCATTCCTCCAATTTCATGAGATGGCTTCATTTTATCATTTTTTTAATCACCTAACAACAACTATCGCAAATCTTCTTGTGTGTCTTATTTTGTATCAAGTTCGAACCAGAAGGCGACGCCCTCTTCCATATTCATTACACCATAGTTTTGATTCAATGCATCAAGTATCGCTTTTACAATAGAGAGTCCAACTCCACTGCCTCCATATTCCCTTGTACGAGCCTTATCTACTTTATAAAACTTTTCCCAGACATGAATGATACTGTCATCCGGAATTGCATCCCCTGTATTATGAACGCATATCCTGACTTTTTCTCCTGTTACTGTAAGTGAAATTGTAATAATCTTTGGACCGGCCGCATGATTCATTGCATTGCTCAGATAATTCCGAAATACTTCTTCTATTTTAAATTCATCGCCCCAAACATAAACAGGCTGTTCTAAATTGACTGTATTAACCCCTATCCCATTTTGTGTTAGAAGGATTTCCGATGACTGAAGTGTATTCATGATCATAGATGTAATATCAAAACGCTCCATGACAAGCGAATCAACACCGGCTTCAAGCTGGCTTAAAGTCATGATCTCTTTGACCATCTTATTCATTTTAACTGCCTCATCAATGATCACGTCACAATAATACTGCATGCTTTCAGGGTCATCACTGATTCCTTCTTTTAAACCTTCGGCATAACCCTGTATCAATGCTATGGGTGTCTTAAGTTCATGAGACACATTTGAGACAAACTCTCTGCGTAAATTATCAATTTCTGTTTTTTTATCAATATCCTTCTGCAGTTCCGTATTAACAGTCTTTAACTCAGAAATTGTTTTTTCCAGCGTTTCAGAGAGTAAATTCATATGATGACCCAGAACACCAACTTCGTTTTTGCTGTTTCCATCATATTTGACTTCAAAATCAAGATTTGTCATTCTCTTTGATATGTCGGTCAGTTTCAGGATTGGCTCTGTTACCTTTTTAGAAACATAAATAATGACCAGTGCGCCGATCAGAAGTCCACCTACTCCTACATATGCAAGAAATCTGTTTGCAATTCCAACACTGTCTCTTATTCCCTCCAGAGCTGTTCGGAATAAAAACAGATTCCCGTTATCCAGAACCCCCCACATCTCCATATATTCAGTTTTTGTACGTGGGTCAACAACATTCTGCAACACATATCCTTTTTCATTCAGCATGCGATCCACATCTGTCCCATCGCTTCTGAAGATATGGTCTAATAACTGTCTGGTGAGCATTTCCGTATCGTTAGTCGAGGATTTGATCGTTTTTGAATCCGCATCAATGATTACCATACTCAAATTATATTTACCGTAAATCTTCTGCAGTTCAATATCAAACTCATCCGTGGTGATATTTCCAGCACTCGATGCGGAATTGATCTTTTCATATGCGAGAAAAAGCACATGCTCTCTATTCTGAATATAAAATTTTTCCAAAAATGTAATATTAATAAACCAGCAAAGAAGAATCGTTCCTGCCATCAACGCTATATAAATATAGGTGAACTGCTTCTTGATCGAGTATTTCATCGATTTATCATATTTCTTATTAAAAATAAAATTATTCACATTCAAATTTATATCCCATTCCCCAGATCGTTTTGATGACATCACCTTTTTTACCCATTTTACTCCTGAGTTTTTTTACATGTGTGTCAATCGTACGAGCATCACCAAAATAATCATAATTCCATACATGATTAAGTATCTTTTCACGCGAAAGTGCAATTCCTTCATTTTCCATAAAATAGGTAAGAAGTTCAAATTCCTTATAACTAAGATCTATAGACTCATCATCTATTAAAACAACATGCGCTGACTTGTTCAGCACGATCCCCCCTGAAGCAAGTACTCCGTCTTCTATATTTTGTCTGCTTCTTTTTAATACAGCTTCAACACGTGCTACAAGTATTTTAGGACTGAAAGGTTTTGTAATATATTCATCAACACCAAGTTGAAATCCCTGCAGTTCATCACGTTCTTCTGCTTTTGCAGTCAGCATGATGATCGGGACCTGGGAATGATCACGGATTTCTTTACAGACCTGCCATCCATTCATCTTTGGCATCATAACATCAAGAATGATCAATTCAATTTCTTTGTCCTTATAAAAAAGGTCAAGCGCCTGAGCTCCATCTTCTGCTTCAATTACATCATAATTATTCTTTATCAGAAAGTCTTTTACTAATTTTCTCATTCTGCTTTCATCATCAACAACTAAAATTCTTAATTTTTCCATAATTATCCCTCATGAAAATAAAATGTTTCAATTTACAAAAACTATTATAACCATTAATTATGTTAAAATTGTGAAATAAATCATTCTTTTGATAAACCAAGTTCCTGTTCCTTTTGTCTGACGATCGTTTCTCTTTCGCTTAATTCCTGTTCCCATGTTGCGTATTTATCTACCACTGCATTTTCATAATTTATGATATTAGGATTTTCTCCATTGATTGTAATAATAAACATAATAATAATGACTGTCAGTAAAATACCGATCACGAACTTTGCGTTCCGATATTGATTCTGAACTTTATTCATTTTTTTCGTTGAAGGTCTGATTGCAGGTCTTAAGTAGGTCTCTTCTGTTCTGGTCACTTGCGTAAAATTTGTATAGACCGGGATTGATTTTATTTCATCTTCTTTATATCCAGATTCCATTAAGTATTTTTGTAATCTTTTCATATAGCAAAGTCCTGCCGGCGTCTGGAACACTCTATTCTCAATTGCTTTTTCGTATACGATTTTCACCTGAAAGTCGTCTTCATATTTCATTCTTCCTTCCAGTTGCTCTATCTTCTTTTCTTCCAGCTGTGCTAGTTTCGCATCTTTTTCACTTCCAAACAAAAATCCGCCAACAATACGGTCACGATCTATATGATTCATCATTTATCCCTCATTCACATGTCATTATTTTTTATTATAGCATGGATAAATATGCAAAAAAAGAACTGATTTTCAGGTTTTATCCAGTAAAATCAGTTCTCCTTCTTATAAGGAATCCATAGTGTTTTTTACAGCAATTATAAAATCAGTACTATTAAGTACTTTCACTTTTGATTTATCAAGTGATGTAATCAATGCTAAATCTTTCGTCATACTTCCAGATTCTATTGTTGCAATCGTTGCTTTTTCAAGCTTATCTGCAAAAGTGACCAGATCAAGGTTCTGATCTAATTCCCCTCTTTTTCTAAGTGCTCCACTCCATGCAAATATTGTTGCTACAGAATTGGTAGATGTCACTTTTCCTTCTAAATGCTGATAATAATGTCTTTGAACAGTACCGTGTGCCGCTTCATATTCATATACTCCGCTTGGAGATACCAATACGGATGTCATCATTGCAAGTGAGCCAAATGCGGATGATACCATATCACTCATAACATCACCATCATAATTCTTACAAGCCCATATAAATCCGCCTTTTGCTTTCATGACTCTTGCAACTGCATCATCGATTAATGTGTAAAAATATTCAATTCCCGCTTCATTAAAACGTTTGGCAAACTCTTTTTCGTAAATTTCCTCAAATATATCTTTAAAAGTGTGGTCATATTTCTTGGAAATTGTATCTTTCGTTGCAAACCATAGATCCTGTTTTGTATCCAGTGCATAATTAAAACATGCTTTTGCAAAGCTTTCAATAGAATCATCTGTATTATGCATACCTTGCAGAATACCTTTTCCGGAAAACTGATGGATCAATTCTCTTATTTCTGTACCGTCCTCTGCCGTAAAGACTAATTCTGCTTTACCTGGTCCAGGCACTTTGATTTCACTGTTTTTATAAACATCTCCATAAGCATGTCTTGCCAGTGTGATCGGCTTTTCCCAGTTCTTAACACAAGGCTCTATTCCTTTAACAACGATTGGTGCACGAAAAACGGTGCCATCTAAAATCGCTCTTATCGTTCCGTTCGGGCTTTTCCACATTTCCTTCAGGTTGTATTCTTTCACTCTCGCAGCATTCGGTGTAATAGTAGCACATTTTACTGCAACTCCATATTTTAACGTAGCGTTCGCTGAATCTATTGTAACCTGATCATTTGTTTCATTTCTATATTCAAGTCCTAGATCATAGTATTCCGTATTTAGCTCGATGTACGGTAAAAGCAGTTCTTCTTTGATCGTTTTCCAAAGAATACGTGTCATTTCATCTCCATCCATCTCTACTAAAGGTGTCTGCATCTTGATTTTAGTCATAAAATTTTCTCCTATCAATTGATTTACTCTATGGTTTCTTCAAAACCATTATTCTTCATGTTTTGATATGCATTAATGATATGCTCATTTGCAAGGCGCTCTGCTTTGTCTGCATCTTTCTCTTTGATCGCTTCCATGATCATTTTGTGTTCCTTGTTGGAAGCACGACCACGTTCAAGACTTGCAAGATTTTTCATTCTTACCTGAACCAAATACTGATGAAAATCTCTTAAAATGTGTTCCAGAAATTTACTTTCACTTGCTTCATATAAGATTTCATGAAATCGGTTATCCAGTTCTGTTAACTGTTCACTATGACCTCTGGCAGCATGAAAATCCGAAAGATAGATGTTCTCTTCCAGTTCTTCCATTTTCTTTTTACTGATGTTTACTGTTGCCCACCTTGCACACAGCCCTTCAAGCATAGAACGGATCATGTAAATATCTTTCACATCTTTTGGCCTAATCCCCGTAACATATGCTCCCTTATTCGGAATGATCCTAATCAGTCCTTCCAATTCAAGCTGGCGAAATGCTTCCCTTACTGGCGTCCTGCTAACCCCAAGCTCTTCCCCAATGGCCACTTCTTTTAGTTCTTCACTTTCTCTATAATGACCACTTAAAATATCTTCCCTGATTTTTTTAAAAACTCTTCCTCTTAAAGAATACTTATCATTACTATCAGATTTTGAGCCATATTCACTACTCATCAGATTCCTCCTGCATACAAGCTTCTTGCCTGTTCTGCATTTACATTATTTTGACAGAGTTGAAAAATATCTATCGATCCCTTCCGCATGAATTCCATTTTCGCGGATGGCACTTTCTATCACTTCCAGCATTTCTTCATCCGTCACAACTGTAACACGTCCATCTGCATATTCTTCATCCACCCATGCTTTTACATAAGCAGCTATTTCTGAATGCTTATCGATCTGCTCAGAATCAGTTAACTTAAAGAACGTATTCATCCAGTGTGCTATGCCAGCAAGTCCGGAAGTATCGGATATCGAGCATAGAACAGGTCTGTTCAAGAATTTTTCAGTATCAAATATATTGTAAATTTCTTCATTTTTTAATAATCCGTCTGCATGGATCCCAGCTCTTGTCACATTAAAATTTTTCCCGACAAAAGGTGTTCTGGACGGGATTTTATATCCTATTTCTTTTTCATAATATTCTGCCAGTTCAGTAATGACTGTAGTATCCATACCATTTAAGTCACCTTTTAACTGTGCATATTCAAACACCATTGCTTCCAGCGGTGTATTTCCGGTTCTTTCTCCGATTCCGAATAATGAAGTATTGATTCCGGAACAGCCATACAGCCATGCTGTTGTCGAATTAGAGACCGCTTTATAAAAATCATTGTGACCATGCCATTCGATCAGTTCATGTGGTACCCCGGCATGTGTATGAATCGCATAAATGATTCCCTGTACACTTCTCGGAATAACTGCACCTGGGAAATTCACGCCATATCCCATGGTATCACATGCCCTTACTTTAATTGGAATCTTATACTCTTCCATCAGTTTCATTAATTCAAGGCAGAATGGTACAACATATCCATAAATATCAGCTCTGGTGATATCCTCCAGATGACATCTTACACTAATTCCTTCATCAAGGCAATCACGTACAACACTTAAATAATGTTCCATTGCCTGTCTTCTGTTCATTTTCATTTTCATAAATATGTGATAATCCGAACAGCTGACAAGGATTCCTGTTTCTTTCATTCCAATTTCTTTTACAAGTTTGAAATCTTCCTTACTTGCACGGATCCAGCTTGTTACTTCTGGGAACTCATATCCTCGTTCCATACATTTGTATACTGCATCTCTGTCTTTTTTACTATATAAAAAAAACTCCGACGCACGGATCATTCCTTTTGGTCCGCCAAGTTTATGTAAATAATCAAAAATAGTAACGATCTGTTCTGTTGTATACGGAGCTCTGGATTGCTGACCATCACGAAATGTTGTATCTGTGATCCAAATATTCTTCGGCATATTATGTGGAACGATTCTATCATTAAATGGAATTTTAGGAATTTCTGAATAAGGAAACATATTTCGAAATACATTTGGCTTCTCAACATCATCAAGAATATACATATGTTCCTGAATCTGTAAAAGATTGTTTTTCTTATTCATGGATACTGGTCTGTTCTCAAATACATCACTCTTCTTGGTCATTTTAAATCCTCCCTGTACATTGTTTCAATCAGGGCATGATTAAGGCACATCATGCACTTCTGTATAATTGTATACAATAGTGCATGTTGTGTCAAGAGCGTTTTTTTCTGATCATAAAAAGGATTGTTCCTATCACTACCATACCTGAAATGGATCCCCATTTAAAAAGATTCATCCTCATTGCATCCCTGTTGTAATCACTCTTATTCAATATTTGATAGGATCCAAGGTTTTGTACTGATGCATTCTGAGGCGACTCGACTGACTCATTTGACATTATAATATCGGTTCCTTCAAATGCCTTTTCTTCAAGAAGTGTGATATCCTCTCCTCCGGTAACTGTTTTTAAATTGGTGCAATTACGGAATGCATAATCTCTGATGGCCCATACCTGTTCAGTTAATATGATCTCTTCCATCATTTCATTTCCTTCAAATGCCCCAGATGCGATCTGCTTCACATTGTCAGGTATTGTAACAATCTGATCACTTCCTTTGTATGCGATCAAAATACCATCTCCTGCAACCAGAAATTCTTCCGCTGAATTTGATCTCCATTCTGCCATCCAAGGTGTTTTTTCAAATGCTTTATCTCCAATTTCAGTTACACTTGATGGAATTATAATCTCATTTAAATCATCGCAGTGATAAAATGCAGCATAACCTATGTTCTGTATCGAATCAGGTATTATGATTTTTTGAAGTCCTGATCTTGCAAATGCAAACTCTTCTATCTTGGTGACCTCATTGGGTATCTCATATTCTTTTAATGTATCGTCACGATAAAATGACTGCTTTACGATCGTTGTACCATCTTCTGATACAATACTGTTAGCCGACAGGCTATCCTGGCTCTTCATACTTCCCGAAATAACACTTGTGTTCTGGTTATTCATTAAAATAACTGCGTTTTTCCCTACTATGATTGTCCTACCAAGTATCACTTCTTCTGGATTTTCTATGGCTTTGTTTTTTATTTCTTCATTTGCGATATCTTTTTCTGATGTTTCTGAATCTGCTTGATCAGGTGCCTCTATTTCAGTTGAACTTGTTACGGAATTCTCCGTATTCTTCAGAATATCACTTTGCACCTCATTCTCGCTTACAGTGTCATTTTCATTATTTAATAAAATACAACCATCGAATGCTGTTGCATGTACATAGGAAACAGAATCTGGTACCTCTGCATCATTTAACGAAATACAGTCCGAAAATGCTTTTAGCTGAATACTTCTGACAGAATAAGGTATCTCTACTGATTTTAATGAAGTGCAGTTTGAAAATGCATAAGGACCGATTTCTTTCATGGCAGATGACATACTTACGCTATGTATTTTATCACATCCCCAGAAGGCATATGGCATGATAACTGTTACCGTATCAGGAATTTTAAAGGAATCCGCTTTTTTACCAGCTACGATCTGGCAAAGAATCGTTTTATCTTTACTTAAAAGTGCACCATTTTCAAATATAAATTCTGAATTATCAGTGCTGACTGTGATACTTTCCAGTTTGTCACAATCAGAAAATGCACCTGCACCTAACGTTGTGAGTCCTTTACCAATTGTCACCTTTGTTAAAGCCTGACAGTCGTTAAAAGCAGAACTGTCAATTTCAATGATCGAATCCGGCAGATTCACAGATTTTAATGAGGTACATCCTGAAAATGCACTGCTTCCAATTTTGGTAACCGACTCAGGAATTGTCAGGACTTCCATTGATTCCTGATCCGCAAATGCTTCTGCGCCAATCTCAACAACTTTAGCCGGTATGGATACACTTGTTTTGTTTCCAGTGTATTCTACCAGCTTGTTTCCATCCATTTTAAACTCTGTTCCGATATTACTTGCCAGAACATCTGGTACAGGAATCTGAGCTATGATGATCGCGATCAAAATAAAAACAATTCCTGTAGCCTTTAAAAACGGTTGTCTGTTATTCACAGACAACCTATTTTTTTTAATCCCCATATTAATACCCCGGTTTTTATTTGACAGGCATCATTACATGTAAAATCTTATCCTATAATGATATTTCTTATCCTATAATGATATTTCTTATCATATAATGATACTTCTTATCATATAATGATATTTCTTAAATTAAGCAAGTCTTCTGCTGATTGCAGGTCTGTCTTTTTTCACAAATAAAACAATCGATAAACAGGCAAGTCCTACGGCAAGGAACCATTTTGGATGAATACCGTCTCCAGTTGTAGGTGAATTATCTAAAGTTCCTGAAGTCAGATTTGCTGTATCTACATAAATTGTATAAGGTGAAAAATGTGTTGCAGTAAATGTGACACATGCAACTCCGTCAATCGTCTTAAATGTTGGTTTTAATTTGTCCAGTTTGCCATCCACAACACCCGCAACTTTATTATTACCGGCATATTCAATCAATTCATCCGGAATTGGCAGAGTAATGTCAATTGTAACACCCTCAGGATTATTGATCTTTGTCGTTCCTGTGGAATCATATAGACTGATATCCATTGGAAAATATTTAATATTCTCTAACGTTTCAGTATCTGCAAGAAGTGCTGCTTCAATCTCTGCCTGTGCCTGCGCACTCTCTATTACTTTAATTACATAATTATCTGTTGATCCATTTACAATTGCAGATGCAACACCGGTATTTGAAAATCCCGGTTTTGTAATGGAAATCACGGTTCCACTGCTACTTCCCGTTGATGGCTTCGTTCCTGTCGTAGAATTTGACGAAGTTGATCCCGAAGGTTTTACCGTATTATTTGATGTAGCAGTCGTCTTGATAGCTGTTGCAGCTTTATAGTTTGCAACGATGGATACATCATTCGTCGGCATAGTAAAAGTCGTTGAGGCATTCGTTACATTTGTAAATCCAACACCATTTGATGTGGATGTCCATTTGTCAAATACTTTGCCATCTGATGTTGCATAAGCATTGATACTTACAATTGATCCTGCTTTGTAATAACCAGTTCCACTTCCGCCGGTCACCGTCACTCGATACCATGTTACAGTAGATGAAGACGAATTCCCACTCGTAGTAGATGATCCCGAACCAGAGCCTGATCCACCGGTGCTATTTCCTGATGTTGTCGAATTCAGTTTGTATAATGCAACGATGACTGTATCTGCAGTAATATCTTTATAACTCTTGCTCCAGCCTGTAAAAGTATAACCTGTCCTTGTTGGATCGGTCTCAGGCGGTTCTGCATCTTCACCTTCTTCTACATACTGATCAGCGATAATTTCACTACCATCATAATTCAGGAAGCTTACTTTGTATAACGTTCCAATGATTTCTGTATCGATATCATAAATGGTCGCATAGGTAAAGGCAGCACTGTCTTCATAAGTCCTGATCGTCCCCTGATTATGCTCAAATGCATCTTTTGTGATCTGTACTTCTTTTCCTGGAATCGTTACTGTCAGTGCTTTCTGGTTATCCGTAAATGCATTGTCAAGGATCTTATTGACTGTTTTTGGCAGAATGACCCTTGAAAGACTATCACAATTATTAAAACAATACTCCGGTATCGCCTTCAATGCTGTTGCACCAGACAGGTCTACTGCGGTGATTTCATCGCAGTTCATAAATGCACCATCTGCAATTGTCGAGACATTGGCTAACAGCGGGTCGGAATCTGTTGATACTGTTCTAGGCTCAATGAGGTCTCCCCTGGTAGAAAGTACCTGTACGATATTTAAAGATCCATCTGTATTGGTAGAATAAATGATTCCATTTACTGTCTGATATTTTGAGTTACTTGTAATGTTGACCAGACTGGAACATCCCGAAAATGGAGCCGTCCCAATATCTGTGCAGCTACCGATATCAATGCTTTCGAGCTGCTCACAACTCTCAAATGCATAGTCAGGAAAATACTCCACATCTGTCATTGCTACTGAAAGCAGTCTGTCGTTGCCCCAGTATGAATTTTCTTTCTCATTTACTCCTGTGTAATCAACAATATATCCACTAAAAAGTCCGGGATGTCCAGGTGATGTTGTTGTTCCGGTATTGTCTGAATAAACATCATTTTTTCCATTTGATCCAACAGTTCCGGTAAGATAAGTAATATTTGATGCATTTTCAGGTGCGTTCAGAAACTCCTTCGCATCAATCGACTGAATTCCTGCAGGTATGACCAGATTCATCGTTGAATTTACAATCTGTAGTTCTGCATCACTCATCATTTCCCAAGGCTGAGTTGGGGTAATTCCATCCATGAATATATTTTCGTACTTATCAATAATGCTATATTCTGTTGCAGTATAGTCTGTCGGGTATAATGCAGTGTAGTAAACCTGCATTTCATTACAATAAGCTTCATTGTCCGCATCAATAGTCTCATAATGTGGGTAATCGATCAATGTGACCTTTTGATTTGTGTTATCCAGTATTACTGTCAGATTACTTGGAGCATTACTTTTATAACAAATTCTTTTTCCTGTTGTAGAATTAACATAGTTAACAGGGTCTGTAGCAAATTCAAACGGTGCATAGCCAACTACAATATCTCCATGGAATGTAAGCGAAGAAGCTCCCGTTTCAAAAGCTCCATCTCCAATCGTAAATCCGGAATAACTTGGA
>JAQVCQ010000068.1 GCA_028689715.1 Lachnospiraceae bacterium | reverse complement strand
ACAACCGTTGTATCATAAAGTTTTACCTTTGAATCATTTTGCGATATCAAAAGTCCAATTTCCGTACACCCTAAAATAACTGCTTCCGCACCATTTGCAGAAAGTGTTTCTATGATACGTTTGTATTCATCCCTTGAGTAGTCCTTAATGATTCCAAGGCATAATTCATCAAAAATGATGCGATTTAAGATCTCGATATCATCTGCATCCGGAATCATGACCTCTAATCCCCGATTTGTCAGCCGATCCTTATAAAAATCCTGTGTCATTGTATATTTTGTGCCAAGTAATCCAACCTTTTTTACTCCATCCTCACACAACGCATCAGCGGTAGCATCTGCAATATGAAGAATCGGTATCCGAATCTGTTCCTGTATTTGTGGCGCCACTTTATGCATTGTATTGGTGCAGATCGCAATAAAGTCTGCGCCTGCAGCCTCAAGCCGTTTTGCAATGTCAGTAAGTATTTCTCTGATCTTGTCCCAGTCATTCATAGCAAGGCATTGTTCCAGTTCAGAAAAATCTACACTATACATGATTATTTTTGCTGAATGTAGTCCACCCAGTTCCTCCTTGACCACTTCATTCATAATCTGATAATACGTTATGGTACTTTCCCAACTCATACCACCTATCATCCCAATTGTCTTCATCATATTATCCCCCTATGATTCTAACTTCTCCAGATTCAGAGCATCCTGCTGTTTCTTCGTTTCAGACTAATCGTTTTTAAATTGTTTTTTTATACATCCGGGAAGGTTCCACATCTCCATCACAATGAACCATACAGAAAAATTTCCACCCATATTTTTCATAAAATCCAGTGTGTCCGGTAATCAGATATAATTCATGGATTCCATACGATTTCATATCTTCACAGGCTGTTTCAAGAAGTTCCCCCGCAAGACCATGACACCTATACTCTTTCTCAACATACACCGCGCAAATATTAGGTGTCAAATCTTTTCTGTCATGGAAATCATTTTCTATGACTCCAAGCCCACCTATCACACAGTCACCGTCAACCGCCAGATACCATGCCGGTATCGCGATCTCATTGCTGACTGATTCTTCCATACTTTCAAGATATGCCTCTGCAGGTATGTTCCATTTCTGGTGAAACCACTGCGATGCCATCTCTATCATCTGTGGGTAGTTTTTTATTTTAATAATTTTTATCCTATCATTCATGTAAGATTCTTTCCTGTTCTAATCCTTCTTTTTTTCCATGAATACGACCAAGTGCATACATCAGAAGCGTCCCACACAATAAATTGATCCATCCAATGTTTATATAGTTAAAAGTATTGGCCAGACCAATGACTAAATTAGCCATTCCAATGATCAAAAGCATTCTGCCAATTCGGTCAAGATGCTGAATTTTGGAATCAAGATCGGAAAAAAGATCAAATTGACCATCTTCCATCTTCTTTCTAAAATAGACCCATTGAACCATGCGACCTACATAGTCAGCTCCCGTTTCCTTCATAAATCCAATATATTCTTTTTCAGCATTATTCATTTCCATACGAATCGTGTATTCTTCGGGTAAACACTTAATAAAACGATATTTACAAAATCCAACTCCATCTAATACCCATCCAATACCGGCCATCTCATTTAACCACATTTCTTCTTTTTGAAAATCCCATACCCAGAACCACTTATGTACCGTTTTACATTCAAACATTCTGCTCCTCCTTCATCACAGATTCACCATTGCTTATCATCTGTTTTAATCTTGTCAATTCATTATTTAACACAATTCTGCCTTCTTCGGTCAGTTTATACTCTTTCTTTCGACTGCCATCTTCAATCGGAAGCTGTATGATCCATCCTTTTTCACTCATGTTACTGAGTGCACCATACAATGTTCCTGCTGCCAGTTTTACCCTTCCACCCGATAATGTCTCTGTACGCTGCATGATTCCGTATCCATGCTGGGGCGTATATAACGACAAAAGGATATAATAAGTCGCCTCTGTGAGTGCTATATTATCATTCATAACTTTATCACCTTCCATCTACGATATATCGTCCTTTGTTATATCGTCTTCCTATATATTAATTTGCATTATATCGTCTGTCGATATATATGTCAATACCAAAAATAAAACAAAAAAAACTTGCCTTCCAGCAAGTCCTCTCTTAACGTAACGATATTCTATTTCTGCAGGTATCGAGCCAGCTGCATCCCAGGCATACCTGTTCAAGCAGACCGGTATCAAGAATATTACTTTTTACTATCTCTCTAAAATCAACCCAGTTCAGTTCCTGATCTTCAAAAAGTCCGCATAACTTTAAACAATGTGTATCGTAACTTTTTACCTTTTGTCCCGATTCGCATTCACCACAATGATTATGTGGGCATTTGGCACAGATCACATCTTCCTTACACACAAGCCTGATGACGGGATTTTCCGACTCCAAGACCCGGATCACATGCTCCATATTTTCTACAAATTCTTCGCTATATCCTTTTCCACAAAACTGCCCGATGCACATTCCATGGTGGGGTCTCAGTTCCATCATATCATTCTCCCAAATTAGTAATTATCATATCAAATGATACCACAGTCCTCTGGTTTTTTCTATGCATTAACCTATCACGCAAGATATATTTGGAGATAAAAAAAAGACAGCCCGAAGGCTGTCATAAAACATCTACAACTAATTGATACAAATATTCAATGGAGTGTTCTACAAAAGAATAATTCTAACATCAATCATTCAGGTATTTTTTATTCGCAAATTAAGCTTTGCAAACATTAACAGCTTTTAATTTTCTGCTGTCTTTAGGATCAGTTTCAACATCAAATGTTACTCTCTGTCCATCTTCAAGGCTTTTGAAGCCGTCTGTTACGATTGCTGAAAAATGTACAAATACATCTTCTCCGCCATTGTCGTTTGTGATAAATCCAAATCCTTTTTGTGCATTAAACCATTTTACTGTACCGTTATTCATTTCAGTACCTCCATTATAATATTTTGTATCAATATGTAACAAAAAAACCGGTCATACTTGCAAATCCTCAAACTACTTGCAACTACGGCCAGCCTCAATTTCAGATTGAATACTTACATACTTTAACATGTCATTTGTTTGTTGTCAAGCATTTCTGCAAAATATTTTATATTTTTCTGATTTTTATTTGTCAACTCAGATCAAAGCCAGTTCCATTGCCTCTTTTGCATTCTCCAAAGAAACGTCACATGCGATTGAATACTCTGCATTCAATAGTTTTTTGACGCGCTGAAGGCATCGTTCATCTGTCATGTTAAGATGTTTTCCCGCTGCTTCTCTTCTGTCAGATTCTCCAAGAATTCCCTTCATCATTAATAAACATTTCCAGAAATTGCAAGATTGCATGATTGCCGTATACTCTCGTTCTCTTACTTTATCATTGCTATGATAAATTCCTTCTTCGGTTTTTAAATTAAGAAGATCTTGCATTGCTTCTTCTTTTGTGATAGTTGGTCGAAGAACAGTATCTCCGTTACTGATCTTAACATAAATCTTACCGCCCTGCTCATAAAATGGACGAATCTGATAGTAAGTCTCTTCGCTTGAAACGAATTCAGGGATTCCGATATCCTCAATCTTACATACACCATTGCTTTTATAGACCACAATATCATTAATTTGATACATATTACTACCCTGACTTTCTGTGCTTTTAACAGTAAAACTTCGACCCATGATACGAAATATAATTCATATGGAAACATAGGTTACATTCATTATAGCACACTTTAGGCAGAAACTGGCGGTTTTTAGGAATTATTTATTTTTCAGTCTGTATTTCTATCCCATTGCTCCTATCTCAACCGATACCTGTTCTTGTGCTTCTTCTTTCCATCAGAACCACATTACGCCAGATTCCGTCTTTATCCTGTCCGATCAATTCTCGATATCCGATCATTCTGAATCCATTGTTTTTGTGAAGTGAAATACTTGCTTTGTTCTGCTCAATAATTCCGGACTGAAGAGTCCAGATTCCCGCCTCTTCTGATTCTTTGATCACCTCAGTTAATAATAACGAGCCTATTCCATTCCTTCTATACTTTTCTTTTATATAGACGCTGATTTCAGCTACTCCTCTATATACGCACCTGCCACTGACAGGTGTCAGCGCAATCCAACCGAGGATCGAATTTCCGGAGTCGATCGCTACAAATCTGCAGTCTGCAAGGTGTTCTTGATCCCATTCCTCTTTTGTGGGAGCGTTTGTCTGAAATGTAGAAATCCCGGATGTAATGCCTTCCTGATAGATTTTAAGAATATCTTCCATATCTTCTTTTGTTGCTTTTTTGATCTGCATATAAATACCTCCTACATGATTATGATGATTGCTATTATAATACAGGAGTTTTTTATTTGCAATATGCAACTATTTCATTTAACAAATATATCATTTGTCAAATATTTCAACACACATATTGTTTCATTTCATGATTTTTGTTACTATGGTCATAGCATACATGTTAGAAACAGCATTTTATAAATATCACTTTTGAATGAATTGGAGACTATTATGAATCAAACAGAGACACTGACAGCACAAAATGCATCTCAGTTCAGAGAGAAAATCAGACAATTAGAAAAAAAACTTGGTATGTTATCACAGCATCACTGTGGTTCCTGCGAACCAGTTACCTTGTCGCAGTGTCATGCACTGGTTGAAATCGGTAGAAATGACTCCTTGTCTTTAAAACAGCTTTCAGAGATCTTATTACTGGATGCTAGTACAACAAGCCGTGTTGTTGATCAACTGGTAAAAAAAGGGTATGTGCTTCGTACTTCCTCAAAAACAGACAGAAGAGGCATCGAAATTACGCTTACAAACCAAGGAAACGAGTACTATACATCAATTGAATCAGAGATGAATCAACTTTTTTTAAATCGATTCAAAAAAATTCCTGCAGAATCCCGAGAAATTGTCATGGAATCGATCGAACTTCTTATTGCAGCATTTTCTTGACTGGCTTCACTGCAGATGCCTTTATTAAAATATCAAACTTGAATCAGTCTGCCGACTGCAACATCTGAAATCCTGATCTCCCGGTCGATCATTGCTTTCGCTCTGAACGAAACACAATGGGATGGATATAATTTTTGGATTTGATTCTCTTTCAAATACTGTATTGTACCGGTAAGCTTTTCTGACTCTTTAAATATATGGAATCCTCCAAGAATACCACTGATTTTCTCGCATCCAGTGATCTTTTTTGCATATTCTGCAATATTACAGATCCCGCTATGGGAACATCCGGTTATGATAAAAACACCATCACTGGTTTTATATGCAAGTGCCGTATCATCTAAAAGCTGATCCGGAATCCATTTTCCATTTCTCTCGCATTCACCAATTGGTTCTCTTTTTTCGTATGTAAAATATTCCGGAATCTCCCCCAGAAAAAATAAATTTTCAGTAAGTCTGGCTGGCTCTCTTGATAATTCAATTTCGATAAGTTTGCTTAACTGTGGTAATGTCAGAGGGCTGCCTATCGGCTCTCCTTCAAATTGTTTCTTATGAAAGCAGTCAGGATGTGCAACGAGTTTGCATCCGGACAGATCACATTGCTCAGTCAGATGAACCAAGCCGCCTGTATGATCATTATGTCCATGCGACAGTACGATCACATCCAGCTTGTTCAGGTCGATCTTCATTTTTTCAGCGTTTTTCAGCAAAACATCAGAATACCCGCAGTCGAATAAAATCCGCTTCTTGTCTACTTCCATATAGAAACTTGCCGCTGGCTCTCCTAGGTAATACTGGTCAATAAATGTATTATTGTCTACAAGTACTCTGATTTCCATACAATTTCCCTTCTACATAGTGATTATGATGGTTTTACACCTTTTGCTGATTCTTTTTGAATTTGAATGGCTATTTCAAGCATTTGAATCGAAACTGCTCCTTTATCAAAAGATGAAAGCACTGTCTTTTGAATCTCAGCGAAAGAGGATTCAGTTACCAATCGGTTCAATTTTGAGAACAGTGGTATGAGCTCATAAAAAGAATAGCCCCGGTCAAGCAGGCTCTTTCCTGTCTCTTCATATTCTTTGTCAAATGTTGCAATCATCTGCATTGCAAGCTTCAGTTCCCCTGTGACATCAGAGGCTTCCATCAATACATCCGGACGGTTTTTCAATATTTCTAAGAAATAGTTTTTTGCACCCTGTAGATCTCTGTTCTGAAAAAAAAACAGACAACTGCTCTTTCAGATCTGTCGTCTCCGTTTTTTCAGCCGTCATTCCGATCTTACATTCATAGACTTTTAGCTGGTTATATTCGACCCATATCATCAGTAAGAATTCAGAAATAAAACCAAATACTCTCTTATGGTAATCGTCATAATCTGTTAGATCTATTCTGCGCTCTGCTTCAAATAAAATCGTAAAAAGCCACTCAGAATAGCGGTCAAATAGTTCCTTATTTGTAATGATTATATTTCCAAAATATGTGTGATTCTGGTGAACTCTTTTTAAAAACAAGTCATGATATTCCGGATATTTCTCCCGAATCACATCCGAGGTAACATCAAGATCCTTCCTGTAATGATTTGCAGCATATCCATCATAGTAACTAAAATTAAGTGCGAGTTTTTTCGTTGTGATCAGGTCATACTCTTTTAAAATCTCTTCATACTCCACCTCATTCATTATGACATTATTGTCATTAACCGGATATCTTCTATAGTGACAGATTCCTACATAATCTGAGGTCCGGATATTTTTCCAGATCCAGTACATACCCGTAAGTTCACAGTATGATTTATTTTTTTCAGAAATGTGATCTCCGGTATGATCCCCTACATATCCAAGATCTTCTGCCAGAGCCCTGCCTACCTGCAGGGGAATATATACAGGATTACTTGGAACCACAAACGTTTTATGCGTGATCGCAAACACTTTTACAGGCATGAAATTACCTCCACAAATCAACTTTCATAAAATACATCATGATAAAATCCGTTCTGCGTGTTGATGCCTCTCATAAAACTGCACGTAAAAATCTTTTTCCTTTGCATAAGGTGTCTGAAAAAAAGTTTTCAGTAAAAACAGATTATTTTCTCTTATTTGATCTGATGAAGATTCGTTTCCGAATTTCTTCTGGAATGCCTGAACCATATCATGCCAGTCAAGGATGAACTGTTCATACTTTTTCAGCTCTGGCAGATCGATCCACTTTTTGACCTTGATTTTAGTTCGGTTATTCTTCGTGCATTCCTGTGTCTGTAAAAAATACTGAAACGAATGATTCTCATAAACTCGTCCCAGCGGAAATAGTCGGCAGATTCCCGGACGAAACGAGTGAATGCTACATCTTCCGTTCTCGTCCAAAAAATTACACTTGGACACATCATCCAGCTTTTCTTCCTGTTCCTGATTCATTTTCACCATAACAGGAGCCTGCACGCTCCTTCTCATTGCAAGATTGGGTAGAATCAGTCCATTCACTATATTCAGCTCAATTTTACCCTGAAGCAGCTGATCAAAACTCTGCCCCAGACCGTTTGACAGCATAGCAATATCATACGGATCTAATATGATAGAAGAACCCATATCACAGCAGCATTCAAAGCAACCCTTACAGTCATTACAGTCAGCTTTTACAAGATCATTTGCACTATATTTTTTTCCATCTGATATCTCATCAAGATTTACTTCTCTGATCATTTCGAATCCCCTTTAGCTTAAGTTGATTCTATTATAGCACAGTCCCACTAGTCATCAAAGGCTGAGTAGAATGTGTTTACAATTCTTCCGTTAATACCAAAAAACTCCTTATCTGAAAACAATACGTTTTCAACCGTAAAACAAACCAGCACCACATCTTTTTCCGGATCGATCAAAATTTTTGTTCCACCAAACCCACTATGATCCGCAGCCCGAAAGGATCTCAGCATTCCCGCATCATCCATCTTATCTCCATTCAGATTCCACCCGAGTCCCCAGTTGGCATACTCTTTACTTCCATTACTTATGACCTCTGCGTTATAGTTGCGCAGCATATGTCTGATGCTACCCGGTGAGAGTATTCTTTTCCCATCAAGTGTACCTTCTTTTTGGATCATTCTGCAGAACCTTATCATGTCATTCACTGTTGTCTTAAGCCCGCCTGCACCATTGTCGTTCGTTTTATTTACATCAGAATTAAACCAGTTGGCTGCTACAGCAGATTCTTCTCTCTGGATTATCTTATACCATTTTTCTTCCGGTACTATAAAATAAGTATCCTTCATTCCTAACGGACCAAATAACCGTTCACAGGCATACTGATCAATCGTCTGTCCAGTGACTTCTTCAATGATCCATTTCATCATTTGAAAACCATAGCTGCAATAGACCATTTCTTTTCTCGGATCCTGGCTTAATTTAGTCTGTAATGAGATCAGATAATATGGGTCTCCCAGTCTTCCGTTCTGTTTGGGATCACATCCAAGCTTCTCCCTTAATCCTTGCAACTGCTTCTGCTTTTCAACTCTTGAATTCGTCCATGAAGTATCTTGCAATCCCCAAATTTTTAACTGTTCCTGAAAATTATTTTCGATCATTTCATCTGTGATACCGCTTGAGTGTGTTAAAAAATGCCAAAGACAGATGCATTCTTTTCCGTCTCCCGAAAATTCCGGAAGATATTTATAGACCGGTTCCGTCAGATCAACAAGCCCATCTTCCTGAAGACTCAGCATCAAAGTTGCGATCACCGGTTTTGAAATCGAGCTCACCTGAAATATTGTGTCATATCCCAGTCTGTATTCGCCATTGTTATGACCATAGATCCCTTCAAAGACCGGAATGTCATTTTTCAGAATTTTTATGACAATTGCCTGTCTCTGTCCATCCGTACCATATTTTTGCAACATCTCTTCCAGTTGTTCGAGGCGATCCATATGTACCTGCATCCCCAACGCTCTATCTCTCCCTGATTTGATTTGTTCTGTAATCCCCATCCTACTTCCTCCCTTTTTCACTTATGTTATCTAATCATTATAATTTTTAATATACTCTCATCTAAATTATTTTACAATATGCAAAATATTAATCTTACTATGAAAAATACGATAAAAAGGGCTGATAATAACATAAAAAATAACTGCAACCTAAGTTGCAGTTATCCATGATTTGTTCAGTTATTGTTTCCGGTAACAAGATGATATTTTTTTACACTTCCTACGATCAGTGCGCCTACCATACCAATTACCAATCCGGTAACCAGTCCTGAAATCAGCAAGAACGGCAGATAATATATCATAAGGATATTATTCACTACAAGAATTGCAATGAAGACCTGCCCAATATTATGAGCGACTCCACCTGCAATACTGACTCCAGTCAGGCTGAATTTACCGATCTGTTTCATTAAGATCATACAAAAACAGCTGAGTATTCCTCCTGCAAAACTAAAAAGAAGGGTAGACGGACTTCCAAAAGTAAAGCTGACCAAAAGAATTCTGATGAGCGAGAGAACAAATGCTTCTTTTTCACCCATTACATACAGACCTGTAATGACTACAAGGTTCGCAAGACCAAGCTTGATTCCTGGTACCGGTATTGGTATTGGAATCAGACTTTCTATATAGCTTAAAATAAATGCCAGTGCGATCAGCACACCAAATATCGTAATTTTCTTTGTTTTCATAATTTTACCTGATTACTTTGCAATGATATCGACAGTATTTTCTTCTCCACCGACAATTTCTACTACCACTTTATGGGGAAGACATACAATTGTTTCATGGTCATAATGAATCTTATTATGTTTGACACATAATTTATCAGGACAGTCCGCATCAGTCATCCAGACATACCCGTCTTCTATTATGACCTCATTATAATCCCCATTATCCTGTTTGATCTTTATTGTATTATTCTGATCAAGTTCTGTCTGTTGGTATATCTCACCATCCACTGTAATGATCACAGCACTTCCTTCTTTTTTATTCAGAAAGAAAAATCCCAAACTAATCAATGCGATCAGCAGAACGATTCCCATCATGATCATGTCATTTCGTTTTAACATTTTATTACCCATTACTTCCTGATATATGTTTCAAAACCCGTACTATATTCATAGGTCCCATCTTTTAAAATCCAGAATGCCTCTGTATCTTCAAGTGATTCGATCAATTCTTTCCCCTCCTCAAGGGTCATATTGAAAATCGAAGTTGAAAGTGCATCCGCCATTCCACTGTCTTTGCATACAATGGAAACTGACTGGAATAGTTCAGAAGGCATTAATGTTTCAGGGTCTATAATATGGTGGTATCGTTTACCATCAACTGTATAATACCTTTCATAAACGCCGCTTGTTACAAGCGACATATCTTCAAGCTGTAAAATATGAACTGTAGGTTGTGTGCTGTCCTGATCAGGATTCTGGATTCCAACACTCCATGGTATTTTAGATCCAGCGTCATCAAATTTGGTTCCTATGGTACGCACATTTCCACCTACCGAAATCATTCCATTTATAAATCCCTGTTCAATTATATAGTTAGCAGTCATTTCTGTCGCATACCCTTTTGCGATCGCACCCACATCCAGTTTCATAAGTGGATCTTCAAGATACACAGTTGACGCCTCTTTGTCTATTTTTACATTACTGATATCAGTATGTTTTGCCATTTCCTGAAGTTCTTCCGTTGGAGGTAGTTCTGCAGAGAGTGGATCATCAATGCCTATTGTTCTGTAATCATGCCATATGGATAACACTGAACCAAATGCAATATTCACATTATCATTTGTCAGCTGATCCGCTTGAATGGAAAATTCTAGAAGATCAATTATTTTTTGATCGACTTTGACCGGTCTGATTCCGGCATTGTCATTGATTGTTTTGATATTGTTCACACCTTCATAATCATGATAAATATCATAAAGCTGGTGATATTCCTCAAGCCTGTCATAAATCATCTGGGAATACTCTGTAAAAGTTTTTTCATCCGGAGCATATCCGACAATCGTTGTAACTGTATCAAAAAGTTCTAAAAAAGATGATTCAAAACGCTGCTCCGCTTTTGATCCACAAGCAGTTAAATTAAATATCATTGCTATGACTGTAATAATTGTTACAACTCTTTTCATGTATCTATGTTCCCTCAAATAGTACAAATCGGGGATGCAACTCTATTATAAACAGTAGAATGCATCCCCTCATTATTATAGTGTTCCTGTACTTATTATATTGCCATTAGTTTGCTGTATTGGCAACAGCTTTTTCAACGATACCGATAAATGGAGCTACATGTACAGTTACTGAACTTGTAAGATCAGCTTCTGTTGCAACACCTTCTTCTGATACAGCAATGCCTTTTACTTCATCTACTGTTTTGCCAACAGCATACACTGCGAATGCATCAGCCTGTTCATACCATTCTTTGCCAATTGCAGATTTTGCTTTCATGCCATAATCTTCTTTTAACTCCTGTTTTGTTAAAGGAGCCACTGTAAGATCAGATGTAATCATTCCTGTAGCATCGAAGTTTACACTTCCCTGGGAAGCATCGATCACACAGCTTGTAATTTTTCCTTCTGCATTTGTAGTCACTGCAGAATAGAAAGTGTAAGCCTGAATCAGACCTTCTGCATCAGCAGTTGCGTCTGTAGATTTTGTTGAGTCTGTAGAAATTGCAAGTCCGAGTTTATCTTCTGCTCCTGCGCCAAGTGCTTTTGCATTTGCAACAGCTTTCTCGATCGCTGCTACATAATCACCAATTTTGATTGTTACTGTAGCTGTCAGATCAGCATCCGTTGGTGCACCTTCTTCTGATACAGCAATGCCTTTTACTTCATCCACTGTTTTACCAACAACATAGTCAGCAAGTGCATTGACCTGTTCATTCCATTCTTTCTGAATGCCAGATGCTTTTGCAAGGCCGTAATCAGCGCCGAGTTCCTGTTTTGTTTTGATTGCTGCTGTCAGATCTGATGTGATCTTACCTTCTTTTGTAAAGTTGATCTTTGTCTGGATCGCATCAATTTTACAGTCAATAATTTTTCCGTCTTCTCCAACAAGAACTGCTACAACGTTAGAATCTACTTCTCCAAGTCCGTCTTCTTCTGCAGGGTTTGTTGATTTTGCAATAGAACTTACAACTGCAAGACCGGTCTTAACACCACCAGCTTCTGTTGTTTCTGCTGCAGCTTCCTCTGTTGCTTCTTCTGTTGCTTCTTCAGCAGGAGCTTCTGCTGTTTCTTCTACAGCTGTTTCAGCTGC
>JAQVCQ010000191.1 GCA_028689715.1 Lachnospiraceae bacterium | reverse complement strand
GACAGTACTAGAAAATATTTCTAGAGACTGTCCTTTTTTTTAAGCTATGTTATAATAAAAGCAAAATAGAACCTGTTATTAAAATAGCGTTTATCCTTATCTTTTGGAAATAACATTAGGGAAAAGGCGGTGCAATATGCGAAGAGTACCATTAGAATATATTCGTGAGGGGCATTATAATGCAAAACAAATATATACAACGAATGGACAGATGTTAATTGGTGCGGATGTAAAATTATCCCAGCTATATATTGATAAGCTAAGGGCGGCTGGTTTTCAGAGCCTTTATATACATGATGAGTTTTGTGAAGCGGAGATTACAGAGGTCATTAAGCCACAGTTAATGGCTCAAATTGAAACAATCTCTAAAAATATAACAAGGCTTGCCAGTGCGCAGTTAAGTATCATCACGAAAAAGGAAGAAGTTTCCAGTTCGATTACTGATTTTGAAGAGATACTGGATCAGATCATGTTTGATTTGATTGAAAATACTGAGGTCGTTAATAATCTGATGAGCATTTCTACATATGATGATTTTACATTTAAACACAGTCTGAACATGATGATGATTGCATTGGTTATGGGAAATGAACTGGGATTAAACCAAATTCAGATGAAGGAACTTGCAATGGGATGTATGTTCCATGATATAGGGAAACTATTTGTTCCAAAAGAAATACTGAATAAGCCTGGGAGACTGACAAAAGAAGAATTTAAGCTGATACAGGAACATCCCAGAAAAGGGTTTGAGTTTATGAGGGAATATACCAATCTTTCAGCGATGTCCAGAATCATTGCTTTAGAACATCACGAGAAGCAGGATGGAAGCGGTTACCCAGAAAATAAAATTGGTGGAAATACGCACTGGATGAGTAAAATCTGTACAGTAAGTGACGTGTTTGAAGCATTGATTGCAGACCGACCGTACCGCCCAGCGATAGAGATTGGGAATGCAAGAGAATACATTATGGGAAATGGCGGAACTGCTTTTGATATTAATATGGTAGAGTGTTTTATTAAGGCAATTAACCCATATCCGAAAGACACCAGAGTTCTTTTGAGTGACGGCCGAGAAGGGATTGTAACACAAGTCAATATGGATTTTAATACAAGACCCGTTGTTACGATTCATTGTGAGGAAAAGAAAAGAGTTACTCCTTATACAGTAGATTTAATTGATAATCTAAATCTTGTCATCTCAAAAACTATTTATTTATTCAGCTTTGAGAACTAATAAAGAACCAAATCAAGTAAAATCGCTCCAAAACAGTTAAAAATCGCCAATATTACTATTTCTAGTTTACATTTATGTTGAAATGCCTTAAAATCTTTACGGGATATGAAAAATCAAATCGTAACAAGGAGGTAAATGATGAAATATTCACCATTACAGAAAGCAAGATATGAGTATACTCCGAAACTTCCAGGTATGCTCAGAAATGGTATCGCAGAAATCGGCGTAAAAGAAGGTCAGGAAACACAGAGCGTAGCAGATCAGGAAAAGATCAAAGCACTCTTTCCTAACACATATGGCAAAAAAGAAATTACATTTGAAAAAGGACAGAATACATCAGAAGCTAAGAAACAGGTTGTAGGAGTTATCCTTTCAGGTGGTCAGGCACCAGGTGGACACAATGTTGTTTGTGGTCTGTATGATGCATTGAAGGCTACCAATAAAGAAAATGTTCTTTATGGTTTTAAAAACGGTCCAAGCGGACTGGTTGAAGATGATACTTTAATATTCGATGATGAATATATTGATCAGTTCAGAAATACTGGTGGATTTGATATCATTGGTTCTGGTAGAACAAAGCTTGAAACAAATGAACAATTTGCAGTTGCTGCTGAAGTTTGTAAAAAACATGGTATTACAGCAGTTGTTATCATCGGTGGTGATGATTCCAATACAAATGCAGCTGTTTTAGCTGAGTACTTTGCAGCACATAACACAGGGATTCAGGTAATCGGATGCCCTAAAACAATTGACGGTGACCTTAAGAATGAAGACATTGAATGTTCTTTCGGTTTTGATACAGCAGCGAAAACATATAGTGAGTTAATCGGTAACATCGAAAGAGATGCGAACTCTGCAAAAAAATACTGGCATTTTATCAAAGTTATGGGACGTTCTGCTTCTCACGTTGCTTTGGAATGTGCGCTTGAAACACAGCCAAATATCTGCTTAATATCTGAGGAAGTAGCAGAAAAGAAAATGTCTCTTTCTCAAATCGCAGACTACATTGCTGATTCTGTTGAAAAGAGAGCAGCAAAAGGAATGAATTTTGGAGTTGCTGTCATTCCAGAAGGTGTTGTTGAATTCGTTCCAGAATTTTCAGCATTAATCGGAGAAATCAACGAATTACTCGCAGGAAGCAAAGCAGAAGAATTCAATGGTCTGAAAACATGGGCAGAAAAATATACATTTATTGAAAAAGGACTTTCCAAAGATTCTATGGATGTCTTTGCAATTCTTCCACAAGGAATTCAGCAGCAGTTATTCCTTGAAAGAGATCCACATGGTAACGTACAGGTTTCTCTGATCGAATCTGAAAAATTATTCTCCGCACTTGTTGCAGATAAATTAGCAGAGCGTAAGAAAAACGGAACATACAAAGGAAAATTCGGAGCCCTTCATCATTTCTTTGGATATGAAGGAAGATGTGCTTTCCCATCTAACTTCGATTC
>JAQVCQ010000190.1 GCA_028689715.1 Lachnospiraceae bacterium | reverse complement strand
TAGAACTCTATTCAGACTCGAAATATTTAACGGATGCGTTTAATCAGCACTGGATCGAGAGCTGGTTAAAAAAGAACTGGAAGAACAGCACCAATAAACCGGTAAAAAATATTGATTTATGGAAACGCCTTCTGGAGGCTGCTAAAATACATGAAATAAAATTCATTTGGGTCAAAGGGCATAATGGACATCCGGAGAACGAAAGATGTGATGTTCTGGCAACAACAGCAGCGGATGGAAATGATCTGCCGGATGATACCGGAATGTCTGAGTGATCATTTTAAACACAGGCAATAGGAGAAACACACAATGAATAAATTTGACATCTTATTATGGGATCTTGATGATACCCTTCTAGATTTTGGACAATCTGAAAATCATGCAATCACCTCTTGTTTTGATCATTTTAAAATCCCGTATTTTAAAGAGATGATAGACAGATATTCCACTATTAATCTGTCATACTGGAAGCGGTTCGAAAAAGGAGAAATTGCAAAAAAGGAAGTGTTATACGGGAGATTTCGCCAACTGTTTCAGGAATTTGGCATCAAAAACATTCAGCCTGAAGAGTTCCAGCTGCTATATCAGGAAGAGCTAGGAAGTACTTTTTTTTATAACGACGATTCATTTGAAATCTGTAGAAAATTATCAGATGATTTTAATCAATATATTGTAACGAACGGAATCGTGATCACACAGGAAAAGAAGCTCCGGCTTTCAAAATTTGATCAGATCATGGATGGAATCTGTATTTCAGAAAAATTAGGGTTTCAAAAGCCGCAGGCGCAGTTCTTTGAGAAATGTTTTGAATTGATCGGAAATGTTGATAAAGAAAAGGTTTTGATTATAGGTGATTCACTGACAAGTGATATAAAAGGTGGAAATAATGCAGGAATCGCGACCTGCTGGTATAATCCAAAAAAAAATGAATGTCAGGAAAATGTGGTCGTGAATTATGAAATAGATTCTCTGAATCAGATATTTGACATTATATACTGATCGTATTTATTGTAACAGGAGGCTGAAATGGAATTTGAACTGGCAGAAAGAATGAATGACTTTGAAGAAGGAATTTTTCAGATCTTGGACGTACACAAGAAAAAAATGCAGGAGAAAGGAAGGAAAATCTACAATCTTTCCGTTGGAACGCCTGATTTTAAACCTTCTAAAAAAGTAATGGAAGCAGTCAGTAAAGCTGCGCTCGATCCGGAAAATTATAAATATTCGCTTTGTGACAGGGATGTACTTACTGATGCGCTAAAACAGAAATATAAACAGCGCTATGGAGTAGAACTGTCAGATCAGGAAATGATGACAGTATATGGATCGCAGGAGGGGATTGCACATATCGCACTTGCACTCTGTGATCCAGGGGATCAGATCCTGGTTCCCGATCCGGGATATCCGATCTTTTCGATTGGACCGAAGCTTGCAGGCGTTAAAGCCATAACATATGAACTTCTTCCCGAAAATAATTACCTTCCTGATCTTGATTTGATAGCAGAGGGTCTGTCGAACCGTGTGAAAGCAATGATCGTATCGTATCCATTGAATCCAATTGGGAAGGCGGCACCACTGGAATTTTATGAAAAACTTGTTTCATGGGCAATGGAACACAAAATATTGATCATTCATGATAATGCATATTCAGATATTATTTTTGATGGAAGAAAAGGAATTTCAATCTTATCGATTTTTAGAGCAAAAGAATGCTGCGTGGAATTCTATTCTCTTTCAAAATCATTCAATGTGACAGGTGCACGAATTGCATTTCTGGTCGGAAATGCGCAAGTCGTTACAGCCTTTAAAAAAGTAAGGTCTCAGATCGACTATGGAATGTTCCTGCCGATTCAATATGGTGCGGCAGTAGCGCTGATGGAAGATGAAAGTCTTGTCAAAGAGCAGTGCAGAATATATGAAGAGCGAAGAAATGTATTGTGTGGTGGATTACGACAGATAGGCTGGGACGTAGAAGATAGTGAAGGAAGTATGTTCGTTTGGGCCAAATTGCCTGGGGCTTACCAAAATAGTCTGGAGTTTGTTCTTGAACTGATAGAAAAGGCTTGTGTGATCTGCACACCGGGAGATGTCTTTGGAAGCCTTGGATGCGGGCATGTCAGATTTGCATTGACACTACCAGCAGAACAGTTAAAAGAAGCTGTAAGTCAGATTGAACGTTCTGGTATTTTGTGAATCAAATAACGACCTTTGTATTCTTGACATACAACCCCTCATAACATATACTTGTTAATAAAGCACAAGATATGGTGTTTGAGGATGGCATGTAATACAATGGGAGGTAGAAATGGCAACTAATTTTGAAACAGTTCATATGAATGATATGGATTTTGATTCACTATACAGACCTACAAGAAATATTGTGGTTGTAAAGAAAGATGGAAGTAAAGAAGATTTTAATGTCAGTAAGGTCATTAATGCAGTAGGAAAGTCGGCATACAGAGCGCTGACGAAGTTCACTGAAGCAGAAAAAAGACAAATATGCACTTATGTGATTGATAAAGTAGATGAATTACAGCAGGAAGAAATTCCAATCTCTATCATGCATAATATTGTAGAGAGCGCATTGGAGCAGGTAAAGCCGATCGTTGCAAAAAGTTACCGTGATTATCGTAACTACAAACAGGATTTTGTTAAAATGCTGGATGATGTCTACAAAAAAAGTCAATCCATCATGTATGTCGGGGACAAGGAAAATGCGAATACAG
>JAQVCQ010000067.1 GCA_028689715.1 Lachnospiraceae bacterium | reverse complement strand
CTTTTTGATCGAACAGATCACATGGAAAGTTAAATGGAATCACACAAACTACGACTCCAATAGGTTCTCTTTGTGTAAAAAGTATCGTCTTATCCTGACCTGCTTCCAGCCCTGCCGGTACGACTGAACCATAAAGATGTTTTGCTTTTTCAGAAAATGCCTTAAATGCAATTGAAATATTACCAATTTCTGCACGTGCCTCTTTTATTGGTTTTCCAGTCTCATCGGACAATGTTCTTGCCAGTTCTTCTTTTCTTTCTTCTACCATAGAGATAAATCTCATCATGATTTCAACTCGTTCATGAACCGGAACTTCTGCCCAGACTTTTTGTGCCTTCTTTGCTGCTGACACGGCTGCTTCCACATCTTCTCTGGTAGCCTGCGGAACTGTATCTATTACCTTGCCGGTCGCAGGATTCAGGACTTCAAGCACTCCTCCGTCTGACGCATCTGCAGGCATTCCATTTATTATCATTTTCATACTATCTCTCCTCCGTAGTTTAAAACTATCATTTTCATTCTTAGCGATAAAAAGCTGTGTAAGATAGCATCAGCCCACCACAGGTATTGTTATTGTCACTGGTAAACCCATATTCTCCAAATGTAAATTCTGCCAAGAATGGTATCTCCCCTGCTGCCTTCTTCATTCCTTCTGCCACTTCTCCGATTCTGTCACCAATTCCCGCACGGCGTCCACCACAATGTACCAGATGCAGAGCAACAGGTTTTTCTTCATTTTTTTCGAGTAATTCTTCAATTGTTCTGCTGGCAGATACGATCAGCTCATCAATTGATGCTTCCATCCTGATTACACATGTCTTCTCAGCCAGATTATTTCCGATTGCCATGGAACCATCATCATTTCCATTCATCGGATGTCTGATGGCAACCAGATCTCCTAATCTGTCTTTTACACCAAGCGGTGCTGTTATGGTAGTGACCAGAAGATTTCCACCTGTAACTGCTTCCTTGGAGCATTTTAACCACTGAGAATATTTTTCCGTTGCCGGTACTCCATCAATTTCCATCAGTGTACGGTTTCCAGATACCTTTGTGATCACACCAAAATCATCTGTTTCACGATATGCTCCGGTAAATAGATTCTCAATTTTAGAATCCGTATAAAAAAATGCTGTGATGACTCCATCTGAAAATGCCTGATCTTCGGAATATAATTTCCAGTCACCTGAAATCGAATTATCCGCAGCACTTCCTCCAAAGAATGGAACCCTACCAATCACCGAACTAATCCCTTTTAAATAAATTTCTTCTTCTCCAGGTGATGCAGCCATGTAGATATAATCAGGAGCGTTATTTTTACCAGCTTTTCTTTTCGCATCTTCTGCCAGCATCTTACCTGTTTCAAATGGATCACTGCCCCTCTCAAGTGCCGCAACCCCAACCGTAAGATCTTCATCAGCAAGAACCATTACTCCTACAAAGCCTTTGTCTGAGGAAACATATCCTTCCGGTGTAATCACACCAGTAAATGAAGTGTTACCAAGAATCGCTGCCCCATTCAGCTCTTCCTTCACTCCTGCGATCATCTCTGACACATCATATCCACAGCTACCGTAAACAAATGCCAGTTTTACATGTTCGAGTCCTTCCTTTGCAATTCCTGCCGCTTCTTTTCCTGCTGCTCTTGCATCTTCTAAAATACTTTGACCTACCTTTGCCTGTAACATATGTAAACCCCCTTAGTTTGTATATGTTGTATATTTTTTCCTACAAGTCTGATTATATTTAGTTGTCTTTCACGAAACAATCCATTGATTCCGTATATTGAAACCTTTGTTCCACGTGGTGGAATGACACAGCTATTGTCAGATGGGTTAATAAATCCAAAGCATTGCAAAATTTTCTTATCATCATTATACTTAAGGTAGAAAAGCAATAAGAATCTATGATCATTCTGACAAATCCTTAGTATTCCTATACATCCAGACAGGAGTGTGATGCGGATGTCCTATATTGAATTTAAACATGTAACAAAAAAGTATGCATCCGGTGAGGCTTCTATTTATGCTTTAAAGGATGCTTGTTTTTCCGTCGAAAAAGGTGAACTTGCTGTTATTCTTGGAGCATCAGGAGCTGGAAAAACAACAGCGCTCAATATTTTAGGTGGAATGGATATAGTAACCTCCGGTCATGTCATTGTTGATAAACATATCATTTCAAAATATAATCACAAACAACTTATCGGATACCGACGTACCGATATTGGCTTTGTATTCCAGTTCTATAATCTTGTCCCAAATCTGACAGCACTTGAAAACGTGGAACTTGCCTCCCAGATCTGTCCACATTCTCTGAATCCATCCGATATCCTCGACAAGGTCGGTCTTGCCGACCGCAAAGACCACTTCCCAGCACAACTATCTGGTGGAGAACAGCAACGCGTTTCCATCGCACGCGCCATTGCCAAAAACCCTAAACTCCTTCTTTGTGATGAACCTACCGGGGCGTTGGACTACAATACCGGTAAGCAGATCCTGCAGTTATTACAGGATACCTGTAGAAGAGATCATATTACAGTTTTGATTATTACACATAATTCAGCAATCGCACCCATGGCCGATAAGGTGATTCATTTTAAAAGTGGAATTGTTGTCAAGAATGAACAGAATAATAACCCAACTCCTATAGCTCAGATTGAGTGGTGATATCATGAGTAGGGCATTTCAAAAAGAAATAAGAAGTTCCATTAGAAAAGGCTGGAAGCGTTTTATATCCATTCTTACCATTACAACACTAGGCGTCGGTATGATGACCGGATTGTATGTGGCATGTAAGGACATGTATTACTCTGCCGACCATTTTTTTGATGGGCAGAATTTATTCGATATTCAGATTCTTTCAACACTTGGGCTCACTCAGGAAGATGTAGATATTCTGTCGGACGTCGAAGGTATCGAGAAGGCTGAGGGTATTTATATTGAAACAGTCCACACGAAACTGGGATCTGAACAAAAAAGTGCAGATATGACTGTTCTAAATCATGGTAGCATCAATCTCCCACTTATATTATCCGGCTCATTGCCGACAAAGTCAGGTGAAATCGCGGTAACGCAGATCTATCTTGACGAAAGTGGCAAAAATATTGGGGACCAGGTCAGTATTCAGGAAATCAGTCAGAAAGAAACAGACACTGACGACAGTAATACACATTCTGATCGCTCCTCTACTTTTTCAATTTCCTTATTTACAATTACAGGAATCGTGCTTGATCCAAGAGATATCAGCAATAAAAGTGATTCTGGCAATTCTTTTCGTTCCACAATCACATCAGACTATACTTTTTTTATCACGGAAGAAGATGCTGATACCGACATTTACACAGCTGTTTATCTTATTTTGAACAACACGCGAGATATGAACTGCTATTCAAAGCAGTACAAAGATAAAATCCTGTCTGCGACTTCTAATATCGAGAGCCAGATCAAAGCGCAACGGGAACAGGCCCGGTATACCACTATTTTCAGAGAAGCACACACTAAGATCGCAGATGCTGAGATGACTATGAATGCAGAGTTTGAAAAAGCCGACAACAAGCTGGCGAATGCATGGCAGGAAATCTATGATGCCAGACAAGAACTTCTTGATCAAGAGAAACAGTTAATCAACAATAAGTCTACCGCAGAAGAGAAAATAAACGCTGCGAGGGAAAAATTAGAAACAGCATTGCATATTCTAAGCGAAGCCGAAATTGCTTTGTCTAACGGTGAAGAAACACTTTTTCAATCTGAAAAAGAACTTCTCTCTGGAGACAAAGAACTTGCTGTCGGAAAAAACAAATTATTGAACGCTGAACGCGAACTAAATGATGGAGAAGTCAAACTGACCCTCGCTGAAGATCAGCTTGAAAGCGGTACGCTCGAACTGACGCAGGGTGAAGCCGAACTGAATACCAATGCTGCTAGTCTGATTCTGTGGCGTCAGCAGTTCGAATCCGAACGCAGTATGACGTTATCTCAGCTTTTCATAACTGAACAGCTGCTTACAGAAACACAGGATCAGATCGATACTTCCTTCACACAGTTAGAAACAGAACTCGCAGTACTTAAAAATAGTCTGGGTGCACCATGGCCTGAAACAGAGTGGAATATACTTGTCGATGCTGTGACAGCACTTTCAAAAAATGGTGCTGATGATTCCGCAATCATTGCAGGAACTACAACAGAGACCAGCGCACTTGTCGCAATGATCACTGCCGCAAATCCCACTCTTGCGAACATTAATACTTTTTTAGATAGTACAAAACAGACTGCCATTGGATTAGGCAAGACCTATGCCGATCAACAGATATTGGACTCGAATCAGGAAGTCTACGCAATACAGAAGTCTGCTACTCTGCAGCAACTTGAACTGGCAGAAGCAGACCTCATTTACAGAGAGAAACAACTATCTGATGCTAGAACTCTTCTTGAAGTAAAGAGAGCTGAACTCTTTGCAGCAAAAATAAGGCTTAGCTCTGAACGTGCAAAACTAGTGGATGGTATCTCCGAATTGAACCTGGGTTGGGAGGAATGGAATCGCAGTAAAGATCAGCTGGGAGAAGCCTGGATTCGTTGGCAGAATGGTAAATCTGAGCTGGACGCAAAGCGAATTGAACTTGAAAAAGGCAAAGCAGAAATTAGTGATGGTCTTAAAGTCTTAAATCAGGAAGCGGTGGATGCGGACCTTAAAATATCTGATGCTCTGGAACAGATCACGCAGGGAAAAGAGGATCTGACTTCGGGTGAATCAACGCTTACAAAAAAAGAACAAGACTATCAGGATAAAAAGAAAGAAGCCCAGCAGAAAATCGAAGAATCTTTCGCTGATCTGAAAGAACTTGATATGACAGAATGGTATATTCAGGATCGTACTTCTCTGGACAGCTATGCAAGTCTTGACAGTGATTTATCCTCCATTGAAGCAATCGGCAATATTTTCCCTTTGATTTTCCTTTTGATCGCTGTTTTAATGAGTCTGACCTCCATGACAAGACTGGTCGAAGAGGAACGCAGTCTGATCGGCACCTTCAAATCATTAGGTTTTGGAAATGCAGACATTTACTGGAAATACGTCTCTTTCGCATTTTCCGCATGTCTATCTGGTGGAGTTCTGGGAGATGTTTTCGGCTTTATCATTATGCCCAATTTTTTAATGATACTATTGAAATCGCTTTACAGCTTTCCGCAGTACTTTTTACGCTTCGATGCCTTATATGGCATTGGCGCAGTGATTCTTTTTATGGCTGCCATTATAGGTGCGACCATGCTCGCATGTCGAAGTGAACTTGTTCAGATGCCAGCTACTCTGCTTCGTCCTAAGACACCTCGTTCAGGCTCTCGTGTATGGCTGGAGCACATCCCTTTCATCTGGAACCGACTTCGATTTCTTGATAAGGTGACTGTTCGCAATCTTTTTCGTTTCAAGAAAAGATTGCTTATGACGATTGGCGGTATCATGGGCTGTACTGCGTTGATCATTTGTGGATACGCAATCAAAGATTCAGTTCTGCGACTTGCCCCCTATCAATATAATACGATCTATCAGTATGATCTCCTAGCTGTTTTTAATGAAAAGGACTATGATACTTCGATTCAAAAGCTTACAAACGATGGCAATATTCATTCTATTCTGAATCTGCGCATTGAAAGCATCAAACTGATCAACAAAAACGGTGAGTCTGTCTCTGCACAATTGATGGTCATCCCTTCTGGCGAATCTATTGAAGAGTATATCCAAATCACTGATTCTGAAGGTACCAATCTTTCTCTCGATGAGCATGGCATCATCGTGACCGAAAATGCGACCCGTATTCTTGACCTGAATGTCAGCAATCCAGTTTCTCTGCAAACTCTTGAACTGGAACAATATAATGCAAGAGTATCTGGTATTGCAAGAAATTACCTCGGTAATAATGTTTATATGACACAAAAATTATATGAATCCCTTGCCGGAAGTTTCAAACCTAATGGCGCACTTTTCATACTTTCAGATAGCTGTACTGATCCATCTTCCTATGCAGAAAGCTTACTTAATCAGGACTCGGTCATTTCAGCGGTCAGCACTGACAGCTTAAGAAACAGCTTTGGCTTTGATCTGATCAATGCGGTAGTCCTTCTACTGATCGTCATGGCGGGAAGTCTTGCTTTTGTTGTATTATTTACACTCTCGAACACAAATATTTCAGAACGTGTGCGTGAACTTGCGACGATTAAAGTCCTAGGTTTCTTTGATCAGGAAGTCTACCAATATGTTAATAAAGAAACTCTCATCCTGACGGTCATTGGAATTCTGATCGGGCTACCGGCTGGTAGAATTTTAAGTGGGTTGTTGCTCTCATCACTTGTCATGCCCTCGATTCACTTTGCAGTCTATATTAAACCATTTAGCTATCTGGTCTCTGCCACTCTGACTTTACTATTTGCAATCATCAATAATCTGATCACCAATCGTTCACTTGACAGGATCAATATGGTGGAAGCTCTGAAGAGTGTTGAATAACAGCACTCTTTTTTATTGCTTCATCTATATCAAAAAGAATTACATCATCTGTAAAATAAAAACAAGGAATTCCAATATGACCATTTCTTTTCACTTCATCAAATTCTTCTCTGTTGTCGCGAAGCTTCAGGAATTCTTTCAGATTTGCAGTTGTCTCTGTCATGTCAATATATTCATACATTATTTTATTACGCTCCATCACCTCAAATGCATGAACACAGTCAGTACAGATCTTTGTTCCATATAGTTTCATTTATCAACCCCTCCTATCACTCTACTAATAATACTATTTGTAGTATGCTTTACCCTAAAATTTCCATCTGCATCTTCTTACTCAGACTACCAAGCACCAACTGATATGATTTTTCCAGTAAATCTTTTACCAGATCATCCGGTACTTCACCATCAGGTTTAATAGAATTCCAGTGCATTTTATTCATATAATATCCCGGTATGATATCATCGTACTGATTTCTTAAAAAATCTCCTTCGGATGGTTCTAATTTTAATGTAATATAATAAGGTGCATCTTTCTCATCCAGACAGATCGCCGCAAACATTTTTCCACCGATCTGATATCGAATCCATTTCCACTCTTCTTTATAATCTTTTACAACACCCTTTTTATTTAATAAAAATTCATCGATCCAGTGATATCTCATCATTTCCCCTTATCATAGTTGCTCCTCTGATCTGTATTCAAAGATCAGGCTCCTGACCATCATGTGCCCGCCACATACATTCCGTTAGTTCCATATTTGTAAACCTTGCTTTGAACGACGAATTTTCCGGGCTACATGCATAAATTCCAAATTCGATACCTTCTCCACCATTCCACATATGGCATACTCTCATTTGAGAATATTCTATACCGTCCTTAGAGCACTCAATACAATAATCATCTTCTCTGCGACTGAATCGGTACCATATTACTTTTATAGAAGCATCGATTTCAGTTGTTGCCCAGTCTGAATATCCGTGATTGGTAACCACACTTCCCAAATGCTGAAAGTACTCGTTTTCATATTCAACAGAAGCCTTCAGCCAATTCTCACTGTCAAGATACATCACAATTCCGCACTGATCAAATCTCTGCTTACTTTCAAATTCACTTTTTACAATAAATGAAAAATACTTTTCATCTGTATGCATCTGAAACACTGGTGCATTATCATTTCTAAAATGGTAATAAGTCCTTTGCCACAGGTCGGTAAAGGGCTTTGTTACTATTTCGATTTTGTTCTCCTGTACCGAATAATCCAACGGTTCTCTTGTCCATTTCATATTTCTGACATTAAAGTTCATTCTCTGTCTCCTTCAGATATGGATATCCATTCATTTCAATCCGATTACGCCCTTTTTCTTTGGCTTTATATAATGCATGATCAGCTTCACTGATGCAATCCTGAATTAAATTCTCCTCCACCGGAATCAGTATATGAATCCCCATCGTAATCGTAACCACAGATTCAATAAAGGATTTCTGATGTGGTATTGCTTTTTCTTCGACTGCACGTCTTATCTCTTCACATTTCTCATATACTTTTTTAGGCGATTGACCAGAAAAGATCATAACGAACTCATCCCCACCAAATCGCGAGAGAAATAGTTCATGTCCGCCTGTCTTTTTGACCAGGTTTCCAACAATATACAAGCAGCGATCCCCCTCAATATGACCATAATAATCATTATACTGTTTGAAAAAATCAATATCAAATATCGCAACTGCCAGGTATTCGTTTCTTTGTACAGCTCTTTCCCATGACTGACTCATAACAAGATCAAATTTTCTCTTGTTAGGTAATCCTGTAAGGGCATCATGTTCAGACAGGTAACTCAGTTGTTCGTTGCTGCTTTCTAGCTGAGCCTGAAGGTATTTTCGCTTTTCAACTTCATCGATGAGTCTCTTGGACTTGATCGCATGATTTATTGCAATTGCAGCATAAGATGCATATGCCTTTACCGCTTCTATTCTATGTATTGTGAAGTAGTTCTTTTCATAGGACTGAACCGTCATCACACCAATTCGCTGCTGATCGATAACTAATGGGCAGAACAATACTGCATTGATCTCATAGCAATTGCTCTTTGAAATATACTCTTCATCCTCAAGATAGCTAAGATACTCATTTTGCAGATCATCCAATATAATGATCTTTTTCTCTCTCAGGGCTTTGGCCGCCATACTGGCTTCTTCCTGAATATTTGTATTGCGAAATTTAATTGGTATATTGTTTTCCATATAGAAGGGATAGCTGATAAAACCTGTTTCTTCATCAAACAATCCAATTCCAAATACATTGGGCTCCATAAACTCAGAAATTGCATTCCAAAGCATTTGATAAATCGTCGGCAACTCAGATGAAGTAGTCAGCTTGCTTCCCATTTCACTAATGGCAGAAATATTGCTGATCGTCTCAGAAAGTTCTTTTGTTTCCTTTCGAAACTGCTCACTTTTTTCAAGAATATCCTTTTTCTCAAGTTCCAGCTTATCGAACTTCAGTTTCATCTCAAATCGCTTTGTTTTATTCATTTTCTTAATTGGTTCTTGTTTTCTCTGGTTATCAAAATAAAGTCTGTAATAAGTGAACGCTTCTCTTTCCAGATTCATCTTCTCATAAAATCGGATCAGACATCTGCAGACTTCCATACTCTGGCTGTACAGATTGCTTTCTTCACACAACTGGTATGCTGTCAAAAGCATAGTGACCGCTTCCTGGTATCTCTCATTTTCCTCTAAAAATTCTGAATACTGTATGTATAGGTCTACTTTTGCATATGCATACTCAATCACAGAAGAATAAGACAAAGCTTTGTCAAAGGACTCTTCTGCATGAATCTGGTCATTTAGTTTTCGATAGACAAGAGCAAGCACAGCATATGCTTCCACAAGTCCAATCGCATAATTATACTTTTCAAGGTATTTTAAAGCATCCTTCATATATTCCAGTGCTTTTTCGTAATGTTCCAGATAACATTCCACATAACCAAGATTGATCTGAATCACTCCAAACGTACCTTGAAATTCATCTTCTTTGTCATATTCATAAGCCAGTTCATAGCATCTGGATGCTTCCTGATATAACTCATGTAATCTATGAACTTCACCTATATTATTATAAATTTTGGACAAAAAATATTTTGCTTTATATTCATACAGATAATTCCTGCTATGCTGAAATATATCCATGATTCGAAGTGCAGCATTGTAATAATCAAGACTTTTTTCAAAATCATCCATATCAAAAAAGATACTTCCAATATTAATATAGGCAAGTACCTGCAGATCACATATATTCAATTCCTGTGCGAGATTGATCGCGTCAAAAGAAAAAGACATTGCATTCTGATAATCATTCAGATAACAATATACCCTGCCCAAAACAAGAAGTGAAAATGCCATTCCTTCTTTGTAATCAAGTTCCTGACATGCTTTATAGGTTTCATGTCCCATACGAACTGTTTCTTCTGTGAACACATATCGATTTTTTTCAAGTGCTTCAAGCGCTTCTTTCACTGCCTGTCTTTTCTTTGTCTCTTCCAATATCAGACCTCCGCCACCAATTCGCCATAACCTTGTAATACTGCATTAATTTATTATAGCATGTTAGCGCACGAAATCAATGGAGACAAAAAAAGAACCCACTGGTTCTGCAGGTTCTTTTTCATATACAACTTTATTTATTATTTGAATCAAATAATCTCATCTTCGCTTCAGTGGCACTCTGAATTGCTGTTATTTGATAAGGAATGATATCCGTCATACTGTTCTTTCCATCATTCAAAGCCTTTTTTGCTGCTTGTGCTGCCGCTACATTAATATCCGTAAAAATATTGATCTTGCTGATGCCATCTTTGATAGCATGTTTAAAATCTTCATCCGACAGACCGGACCCGCCATGGAGTACAAGTGGTACATCCACCAGGTCGCGTATCGCTGCAATTCTTTTAAAGTCAAGTTTTGGCTTCATTTTATAAGCGCCATGCGCTGTTCCGACCGCAATGGCAAGTGCATCAGTGTTCGTTCTTGCTAAATAATCTTTCGCCTGTGCGGGATCCGTATAGAATATTGATGGATCATTCAGAATGGAGTTTCCTTCTGCTGATCCTTCATTGTCCCCAACATGGCCAAGTTCTCCTTCTACCGTTGCACCAAAGCAATGTGCTATTTGTACCAGTTCTTTTACTTTTCTGATGTTTTCTTCATACGTATCTGTTGAACAGTCATACATGATCGAAGTAAATCCGAACTTTAAGGCCTCCATGCACTTTTCAAAACTCAATCCATGATCAAAGTGAACCACGACCGGCACACTCGCTTTTTTTGCCATTGGGATCAGAAATTCTGCCAGTTCCTCCAATGGTCCGAAAGGTAACAAGATCTCCGCTGTACCAATGATCACCGGTGATCTTTGTGCTTCTGCTGCTGCCAGGACACCTCTTGCCATTTCAAAGTTCACTGTATTAAATAATCCTACTGCATATTTGTTTGCCCTTGCAGGCTGTAATACTTCATTTAAGTTCACTAACATATTATCTACATCCTATTTTAATCCCATTAACAGTTCCATGACATACATTTCAAGACCTTCAAAATCTCTGTTCTTAACACATTCTTTCTGATATTCATAATCAAAGCGTGCTGCTTTTTCTTCTAATGCATATACCATATTCAGGCTGTTCTCGAGGTGTTTATAGCTGTCTGCATCTGTTGTCGTTCTCATCGCCTTAACATCAAGACCCACATATTCCCCATTTGCACCGTAATTGTTTTCCATTAATACTTTCACCTGATTAAAAGCCTGTCTTAAATTCTCAACACCAAATGCTTTATCCTGATCAAACTTTATTCCATTCTGATCATTCAGATGTACACCCCACAATTTCCCCATCGCCAGACCAAATCCAATTTCATGGGATGGATCAAGTCCTGCCAGGATCGCATGCGCGGATTCTAACAATCCACCAACTCTCGATGGGTCTTTTGTTGCTGCTGAAACGCCCATGACATGCCCCATTGTACCGCATATACTACGGTCGATCGGTTCGTTAGGCTTAGGCTCGATCAGAATCTTAATCGTAGCATCATAATCCAGCATCTTGTCGATTGCTTCAATTAATTTCTGTGTAGCCCATACCGGACTCTTTGTTTCAGCGCACAGCGTTCCTTCTCTTGCAAGCCACAGTACAATTTTGTCACAGCCTAATTCTCTTGCAATATCAATGGAGCGGTATGCTCTCCACATTGCAAACTCTCTATCTTCTTCAGACGTTGACATAAATCCACCATCAATGGTATGTGGATCCATCCATAATCTTGGTGCTACAAACTCAGCTGCCATCCCATATTTATCAAGGATTGCTTTGACCTTGCTGGCTTCTTCTTTGATTTCTTCTATAGACAGATCATTCATATTGGGGACTGCATCATCGTCATGAAACTGGACTGCAGAAAATCCCATCTCTGAAAATTTCTTCACCTTTTCTTCAAACGAAATCGTTTCTCTTGTTGCTGGTCCATAGGAATCGGCTCCTTCATGAACATTCCATGGTCCTACCGAAAACTTAAATCTTGACATCTGTGCTACCTCCATTTTTTCGTGTTGCATTTGTAATCTAACGATAGCACGTACACCAGTATTATACTTGTATTAGTTTGAGTTTAAAAATATGACAAGTTTGCTTTTTCCATTTACTTTATTTTCAAAAAACTCTATACTGAATCAATATTATATTTCGTTAGCAAAGGGAAAAAAATTATGGTACATGAATTTGAGATCGTATCTTATGGTGAAACAAATTTTAAAATATTTATGGTTAACATGCTCTATCGCACTCCTCATATACACAAAGATTTTGAAATTGAATATGTGTTAAATGGAACGATCGATCTTATCACACTGGGGCAGGTCATTACCCTGCAGCAGGGTGATTTCCTTCTGATGAACCCTTTTCAGAGCCATGAACTGAAAACTGACCATCCCGCTTTGGTC
>JAQVCQ010000189.1 GCA_028689715.1 Lachnospiraceae bacterium | reverse complement strand
TGTAAACGCTATTATAATAGTTAACCACTTTCAATCAATTCGCTAGCGAATTAGTTTACCATCTTGAAATAAATATCTTGTAAGATTTAAAAGTACTAAATATTCTTACAAGGAGATGAAAGGTGTGATTGTTGAAGTGGATTTATATTATCAAATCCGTACCCTCTACAATGAGGGCGATTCAATTCGGTCTATAGCCCGCAGGCTAAACATTTCAAGACCGACGGTAAAGAAGTACTGCGAAGGTAATACGCATCCCGATGTCCGTAAACCTTACATGCGAGATTCTGAAGTCATCACAGATGAAATCAGAGAATTCATCAAGACTTGTCTTGATGAGGACAGGCAAATGCAGTTGCCAAAGCAACGGCATACTGCAAAACGTATTTACGACCGCCTTGTTACTGAAAAAGGGTTTAAAGGCGGTGAATCAACGATTCGTAATCAGGTTAAAGCTTTACGAATTGAAGTTGCTGTTCCACCGCAGGCAGATATTCCACTGGAATACGAGCCAGGTGAGGCAATCCAGATTGACTGGGGCGAAGCTACTGTTTACATTGATAATCAGAAAAGAAAAGTATACTTCTTCTGCGGTCGGCTCTGTTATAGCTGTGATGTCTTTGTACAGGCCTTCTATTCTCAGAACATTGAGTCCTTTTTAGAAGCACAGCAGCTGATGTTTGATCACTTTAAAGGTATTCCAAGGCGACTTATTTTTGATAACGCTAAGGTTGCCGTAAAAGAAGGATTTGGCCTTCATGCAAAAGCAACCGACGGATATAAATCCTTTGCTGCCCATTACGCATTTAAAACTGACTTTTGTAACATTGCCAGTGGTAACGAAAAAGGTCTTGTTGAAAATCTGGTAGGTTATTCTCGAAGAAATTTCATGGTTCCTGTTCCGAGAGTATCCAGTCTCGAGGAACTAAACACCAAGCTTCTTAAGGATTGTCTAAACTACCGCAACACGCATAAAATCCAGTCACATTCCTCAAGCGTTAGAGCGGCATATGATGAAGAATGGTATTCATTAAAACAGATACCCTCTTACCGCTTTGATACAAGTCGTACGGCAACGCCTATTGTTGGCGATTATTCAACAGTGCGTTTTGATAAGAACAATTATTCCGTTCCTGTCCGATGCTTACGCAAAACCATTGTGGCCAAAGGATATGCAAATAAGGTCTGCTTCTTTTACGACAATGAGATCATTGCAACCTATGACCGTATTTACGGCACAGGGAAGACCGAATACCGACTGGAACATTACCTCGATCTTTTAGAACGTAAGCCCCGAAGCGTATTTCAGGCAAAACCAGTAAAATCAAATATGACCAAAGAACTGCTCGACTGGGGACATTTGCTCCCTGGTGGTAATGCTGAAATGGTCAAACTTTTACGCTTATGTGTCGATTATGGAGAAGAAAGGATTCTTTCCATAAAGGAACTGCTTCCACAAAACCTCGTACCAACGGTAGATATGATCAGGTCCCAGCTTCATGAAACGCCTGAGTCGAATGTGTTGTATTTCAAACATGAAATACCTATTACCTCTACTGATTTGTCAAAGTACGATGAGAAATGTGGGGTGGCTGCACGATGAAAAATCTACAGTCACAGACCATTGAATTATATTCTAAACAGTTGCGTACACCCATGTTTAATCAATATTCGGATGTTGTAAGGCAACTGGATCAGAACCAAAGTTATGAGGATTTTCTGATTGCACTCATGAAACTGGAGCTGGACTCCAGACAGGAAAGTACACGCAGAAGAAAAATTAAGTATGCAGGATTTCCCTATGTCAAAACCATGGATGAACTTGACTATAGTCGTTTTGAACATATGACTGATGCATTCATAAATGAACTTGCTTCTTGTGGGTTTGTCAGCAAAAGACAAAACGTTGTAATGATTGGAAATCCTGGGACTGGGAAGACACATCTTTCCATAGCCCTTGGTGTGAAAGCCTGTATGCAAGGCATGAATGTGAAATTCTACACGGCAGCAAATCTATCGAATGAGCTGATTGAAGCTCAGGACAATCATAAACTGGTGCGTCTGGAAAAGCAAATAGCAAAAGCGGACCTACTTATCATTGATGAATTGAGCTATCTAACTTTTAACCGTCACCAGTCAGAATTATTATTTAAAGTGGTAGCGGACAGAGCAGAACGCCGGAGTGTTATTGTATCAACTAACTTAAGGTTTTCAGAATGGACTACCATGTTTGAAAACCAGACCATGGTAACAGCCTTGATTGACAGACTCACCTTTCGGTCACATGTATTAAATATGAATTCAGATAATCCTTATCGGGCAGAACATGCCGCCGTTGTATCTGATGACGGAAAGGAGGCTGATTCATAATGACTGATCTTGAACTCGATTATATAATTGCTGAAGAAGCACTTCAGGAAGCTGAGGAAAGCTTTACCAAGCTTCGTAAAGATTACAATTCTTTACGAGAACATACTGACCAGCTTGAAACCATTTTACGCAATCATGGAATAAACTTTCCTGACTTTTGCGGTTGGTAAATCAAATAAGGGGAAGTGCCTTGGTGCTTCCCTATATAAAACAATCAAGTGGTAAACAAATTCAATATCAAGTGGTAAACTTTTTCACTAGCACTGATGGTAAACAAATTCATCAGCAAAATCATGATAACTGGCAAACTATTTGGCTAGCGGCGTGGATAACAAATTCGTCAGCGGGTGGTAAAGAAATTCGTTGACATTCACA
>JAQVCQ010000066.1:9762-12714 GCA_028689715.1 Lachnospiraceae bacterium | reverse complement strand
GTTGTGCAGGAGTTGGATTTGCACTCCCGACAGCCCTGACAATGGTATTGGTACCTGTTCTTGGTGCGGGAAATGAGCGGACTGGATTCAGAATATTTGCAATGATCGTTGCAGCAGCATTTGTACTGACAATACTTTTTTCAGTATTTCATGTGAAAGAAAAAGAAAAAGTAAATGAAAAAAGTCCTAGTATTAAAGAAATGTTCCGTGCACTGATACAAAATGATCAGGCGCTTGTCGTTGTGGTAGCGATCGTAATGTTCAATGCATCATTGTATCTGACCAATCAGCTTGCGATCTACTTTTTTAAATTTGACATAGGAAATGGGGCGCTCTATGGTCTGTTCGGTACAGTCGGTGGAGCAGCACAGATCCTATCCATGATGAGTCTTCCGCTGCTTCGAAAAAGATTTGGGTGTAAAGCGATCTTACGGGGGGCAATCCTGACAGCAGTAGCGGGTTATTTTATGCTGTTCGTGCTGGGAATGCTTAATATAGCCAATCTGGTACTATTATGTATTGCAGCAATCATCATTTTTATTGGATTTGGACTTGCGACCGTACTTACCACAATTTTCCTTGCTGACACAGTAGATTATGGACAATGGAAGAATAAGACCAGAAATGAAAGTGTTATTTTTTCCATGCAGACATTTGTCGTAAAACTTGCTTCAGCATTTTCAGCCTTGATTGCAGGCATCGGACTTGATATGATAAAGCTTGATGTGAATGCTGTTGTTCAGACGGCAGAGACGATCCTGGGCCTGAGAATCATTATGATCATATTTCCGATGACAGGGATTCTGATCTCTCTTTTCTTTTTCATGAAATTCTATCATCTTGATGAATCAAAAATGGAACAGATCAGAGGAGAAATTGCAGACTAGATGGTTCGTCTGAAATGGTTCTGAAGTATTCGAACAGCACACATCCTGAATTGGCAAAATCAATACGAACCGGAGGAAATTCAAGATGGAGCAATCAGTCACAGCATATAAACGGGGAATGAAGGATGCAATCCCCATAGCAGCAGGTTATCTTGCAGTATCTTTTACACTGGGAATCGCAGCCAGGAAAGCAGGTATCGGAACAATGGCGGCAACGGTCATGTCGCTGACGAACAATACTTCAGCAGGTCAGTTCGCAGCATTATCCATTATTGCATCATCGGCTTCCTATCTGGAACTTGCCGCTTCTCAGTTCGTTATTAATATCAGATACCTGCTGATGTCGTTCGCACTGTCGCAAAAGCTGGATCCCAATGTACCGATCTGGAAGAGAATGCTTCTGGCGTATGGTGTAACAGATGAGATTTTCGGGATATCAGTGCGTGTGGATGGAAAATTGAATCCTTTCTATACTTATGGTGCGATTTCAGTTGCAGCACCGGGATGGGCACTAGGAACACTACTGGGATCAGTGGCTGGGGATATCCTGCCGGTCATGGTGCTGAATGCACTGGGCGTGGCACTCTATGGCATGTTTCTTGCCGTTGTGATTCCGCAGGCAAAAAAGGACAGGATCATTGCAGGTCTTGTTATCCTCTCATTCGCAGTCAGCCTTATTTGTTCCAGACTACCTTGGATCGGCAGTCTCTCGTCTGGAAGCAGGGTCATCCTGTTAACAGTCCTGATTTCGCTATTTGCAGCAGTTTTTTTTCCAATACCTGCAACAGAAAAGGAGGATGGACATGAATCATAATATCATCGTATATTTGATTGTTATGGCAGCTGTGACCTATCTGATCCGCGTGTTGCCGCTCACAATTTTTAGAAAAGAGATCAAAAACAGAACGATTCGATCCTTTTTGCATTATGTACCATATGTGACACTATCAGTCATGACAGTTCCCGCGATCTTTTCGGCAGCAACAAATCTTATTTCAGGAATCGCAGCATTTGTGATGGCAGTATTGCTCGCTTATTTTGAAAAAAGCCTCTTCCAGGTGGCAGCAGGAGCCTGTTTTGTTGTGTTTGTACTGGAACTGATCCTTTAACACAGACTAAATATGTTAAAGATCTGATTAAAATGTAAAATAAACTTGACAAATAATGTAAAGCGTAGTATACATATATTGTAAAGCAAACTTTACAGGAAGGACGTGAGAAATTTGGAAACGAAAATAGCTGAATTTCGAAAAGCGAAGAAAATGACGCAAAGTGAACTTGCAGATGCCGTTGAAGTGACCAGACAGACGATCATATCACTCGAAAATGGTAAGTACAATGCATCTCTTTTACTGGCGCATAAAATTGCAAAGTTTTTTCATGTCACGATTGAGGATATTTTTATATTTGATGAGGAGGATCATATTATATGAATGGGATTTTTTGTGGTACAGTAGTACATTCTGATGAAGAGTATCAGAAAGTGATCAGATTCAGAATGAAGGTATTTATCGGTATGTTTTTTGCAGGGATTTTTACATTCTGTGCTGTATTTGCTGTAATGAAGTTCATGCCGGAGCTTCTGAGTGACTATCAGTCCGGTACTTACACAGGTTTTGCAAGCGGGCTGACAGTCGTATCTGTCCTGCTTTGGATCAAGAACAGAAGCCTGCTTCATAATGAAGAGAAGCGCAGAACACGCAGACTTGCTGATTCAGATGAACGTAACATTGAGATCAGTCAGAAAGCGATGAGGATCGCAGCACTTGTTATGATATTTTCGCTTTATGTGATTGGGCTGATCGGAGGATTTTTTTATCCGATCCTGACCAAAGTCTTATTGCTTCTTGTTTGTCTGTTCCTTTTTGTCTATGTTGTGGCTTTTAAACGACTGGAAAAGAAAATGTAAGTGTTTTTGTTGACATAACATCTTTATGACGATATAATTTTTGTATAGAAATCATTCAGGCACCGTAAGTTCCAAGGAACACGACGGTGCCTTTTTTATCAGGAAGGAGCCGGACATGAAGAAAAAAGGGAAATTGGGTCTATGGAAGAAAGTGAT
>JAQVCQ010000066.1:0-9662 GCA_028689715.1 Lachnospiraceae bacterium | reverse complement strand
CGATATAATTTTTGTATAGAAATCATTCAGGCACCGTAAGTTCCAAGGAACACGACGGTGCCTTTTTTATCAGGAAGGAGCCGGACATGAAGAAAAAAGGGAAATTGGGTCTATGGAAGAAAGTGATGTCTCTTATGCTTGCAGTCGTTTTGCTTACAGGGATGTCAGATCAGATCGGTATTGGAAAAGGGGTACAGGCAGCAGCCAATGTCAGTATCGTCGTCTGCGGAATCAATGCAGATGGGAAAACAGTCTCAGTAGTGGCCAATGCACCAACACTTCCAGCAAGTGATGATGGTATTTTCTATCTATTTGAAGCTCCTACTTATGCAGGCGGATTAACTGGCAACTATATTGCAGCAGTTCCAATGAACACAACGGTTGCATTCCAGTTCGATCTGTTAAAAGGTCAGGCGACCTCCAGATTATTTTCTAAATTTACTATCGCAGTAAAACAGGGTGGGGCATGGGTGCCTGTCAGCAATACCTGTTATATTACAAATCCGGATGCAATTGCGACTAAAACAACAGCAAGAACAGTGACCGGATCTAAAAAGGGTCTTCATATCGATCCAACAAAACTTACTTCAAATGAATTAACGGATCTTGGTGTAAAACATGCGACTTATAATATTCCGTTATCCTATATTATTGGACCAACGACTAATGGAAGTTATCCAACGATTAATTATACATATAACGGAAAGACATATCAGTTCAACGGACTTACCATAGCAGAGTATGATTTTGTTTTCAGTAATCTTGCAAAACGAGGAATATCGGTTTCCGCAATTTTGCTGAATCAGTACACACCTGCAGCGGCACATCTGGTACATCCATTATCAAAGGACGGATTCGTTTGTTCCTATTATGCATTTAATACTGCAGAACCGGCAGGCGTTGAACACCTGGCAGCAATCGGATCGTTCCTTGCACAGCGTTATAATGGTTCCAATCCCAGAATCGGGAAGGTCGATAACTGGATCATTGGAAATGAAGTCACTGCAAGAACACAGTGGAATTATATAACGAGCATGAGTCTTGAATCCTATGTGGAAGAATACGCAAAAGCAGTCAGACTTTTTTATACAGCGATCAAAAGCGAAAATGCCACTGCTAATATTTATGTTTCTATTGACCAGCAATGGGATCGAAACAGAGGTGGAACAGATAATTATGATGGAAAAGACCTGCTGAATGCATTTAATACAAATATTGCATCAAAAGGAAATATTGACTGGGGCGTAGCATGTCATCCACATCCGGTTCCACTGACATGGGCACCATTTTGGGCACTTCCTGCTAATTATGCAAGAATGGGACTGGTATCACACGCGGAGACATCAAAATTTTTAACGATGCAGAACATCGAAGTACTGACAGATTTCATGTGTAAACCGGCCATGATCTCATCTACCGGTCAGGTGCGCTCGATTATTGCCAGTGAAGTCGGATATCCGTCCAACCAGGGACAGGAATATCAGGCAGCAGCATTTACATACGGATATCTTCAGGCGGCTTACAACCAGCATATTGATGCGTTTATCCTGACTAATCAGACAGATTCACCAATTGAAATGGCACAGGGACTGAATTATGGACTGACAGCAACTGATGGATCACGTAAACTGATTTATGATTACTATAAAAATATTGATACTCCGAATTCAGGAGCCTACACAGAAGCAGCTAGAAATATAATCGGATTATCAGATTGGGGACAGGTCTTACATGCCAGATAAAAAAAGAAGAATGTTCACACATCACGTGATTTCATTTTTTTCAATGATAATATTAGCAGGTCTGCCAGCAGCTTCCATGCGGGCAGAAGCTGCTACAGTAATAGTGGCTGAAATTCCTGGGGTCAGGTACCTGATTACTACGGAGGAGGTCACAGCACGTGTCGCGCCGGATCAAAGTGCAGCATCATTCGCAATCCTACAGCCGGGTATTATTCTCACGTCAACTGCTATGACAGCAGATGGATGGTACCATATTACATTTTGCGGGATCAATGGTTATATCAATGGGGAGAACATTGCACCTTATGCGGGGGGCAGTAAACAGACACCGTTGCCGGAACTTGATCTTACCGGTTCGGAATTTACGATGAGCGCACTTGGAGACAGTATCACCTATGGAGAAAAGGTATCTTCACAGGAAAAAGTATATGTGAATCTGCTTGGAACAATGCTTGGAGCAGAAAAAGTGTATAATTATGGACTGAGTGGCTCGGCAATAGCAGGCAATCATCCGCTGCGTTTTGTTGATCGTTTCCGCGCAATGGATCCAAATGCTGACCTGATTCTTGTTTTTGGAGGAACGAATGACTTTGGATTCCACACACCGCTTGGACAGATGGGAGATCTAACAGCAGACACCTTTTATGGAGGTCTGAATCTGATGATGTGTGAAATGATGCAAAGATATCCCGATTCAGAGATCGTATTTTTAACGCCTCTTCGCAGATTGCGTGATACCAGACCAAATAAAACAGGAAGCGTTCTTGGAGATTATGCACAGGCGATCCGTGAGATGTCAGCATTCTATGATATTCCTGTGATCGATCTTTATTCATCGCAGGAAGTCTATTTTCTTGCTGATCGTTACCGGTATATAAAGGATGGGATTCATCCAAATGATGCAGGGCAAAGTGTTCTGGCACATTTCATTTATCAGAATCTTGTGATACAATAGAAAAAACGTGAAAGCGCACATTATAGGCAGGTATCGATAAATGAGGACTGAAGGCTATAATATAATCAATGATCGCTGGAGAAAACATCTATTAAACAGATTTTATATGATCGCATGGATCGTTCTGATCACAGAAGCTGTCATTTTTTTCTTTGATGAATGGGCAGGATTATTATTTTTGCCAATTCCGCTTTATCTGTTTCGGTTTTTGGTTTTTCCGTCTATGATCAATTTTGCAGTAATCGGCGCAGCATACTGGGTGCTGAATTCAGAAAAGAATACCGAAGAGTCAAAGGATTTTATGGTTAGTGTTGCCTGTTTTGCAGTATGTGCCTGTGTCGAACTGACGCATTATGTTTTTGCACCAGTTCTTTGTGCTCCAACAGTTGCAATCTATATTTCTAGTATTTTTGGCAACCGCAGAACGACGAAAAGACTGACGATCTACAGCGTGATTACGCTGATCTTATCAACAATTCTGGCAGCTAATGAATTGCGTGCCGGTGAGAATCAGTTATACCTTGATGTAGCGATCGCCCTTGTCATAACGCTTAGTGCATATTTTATTGCGATACTAATGATCAGACGTGAAGAAGAGCAGACACAGTCTCTGTCGGAAAGCTATCAGAAACAAATGGAACTTTCAGAACAGCTGAACAGGGATGTGTTGACCGGTCTGTATAACCGGAAAGCAATGTTCAATATGCTTCGTTATGAAATCAGGCAGATGAATGAAATTCACCTTGCGGTTTTGGATATTGATGATTTTAAGCTGGTAAATGACAGATATGGTCATGCAAAAGGTGATGAAGTTCTTTTATTCATTGCTAAATTGTTCAGTACCTATGTAGGCAAGCTGGGATTTCCAATAAGATTCGGTGGAGAAGAGTTTGCCATTATTTTCTCAAATACAGAAGATGAAACTGTGATCATGGTGTTGGAAAAAATAAGACGAGAACTCTCAGAATCTCCATTTTTATTAGCAGATAATGGATCGAAGACATATATAACAGTAAGTTGTGGTGTAGTGAAATATAAAGATTCACAGTCGATCGATGATTTCTTCAAATCAGCTGATCATGCCATGTATATGGCAAAAAGTAAAGGTAAAAACAATGTGGTCTATGTACAGAACAGTTTTTAAATTGGATAGCAGGGGCGGGAATGAGTCACTTCCCACCCTTTTTCATGTTTAAGACAACAATATTATATTTAAAATGAAAGAATGGTTCAAACGGAGGATTTATGAATATTAACAAAAATGAAGTCAGGGTGATTGCCTGCGATATTGACGGGACATTATTACCATATGGGGCAAATAGAATTTCTGAGGAAATTTTTGATCTGATCGAGCAGCTGACAGAAAAAGGGATCCACTTTCTGATTGCAAGCGGAAGGGGAGAAGAAAGTATCAGGAAATTATTTGCGCCTGTGAATGACCGTATTGATTATGTCTGTGCGAATGGGGCGATCTATATAGAAAACAACAGGATCATATTTACACAGCCATTTAAAAAAGAGATCATTCAAGGGATATTAAATGATTTCAAAGAAGATACGAACCTGACTCCGGTCATTATGTGTGCTGATAAATTTTATGTTATTTTATCTGGATCAGAAGAAGAACAAAATAGAAAACGCAGATTTTTACAGGAAGCAGTGCTGGAAGAAGTGATAGAAGTCAGACATCCTGAAGAGATAAAGGAAGAGATCTGTAAGCTTGGGGTCTACCAGGAAGAGATCATGAGCGAATCAAATCTTTTAGAATACAGAACAAAGTGGCCTCAGTCCATTATGGTATGCGGTGGCGGTCACTGGCTGGATGTGACTTATAAAGGTACAAATAAAGGATCTGCTCTTGAAAAGATTCTTCACAGGAAGGGAATGACAGAAGAGAACCTGATGACATTCGGTGATAATGAAAACGATTTGGAAATGCTTCAGATCGCGAAGTATGGATTTGCCGTTAAAAATGCAGTAGACGCGGCAAAGCAGGCATCAAGTTATGAATGTGAAAATGTGGCATCGATTCTTCGGAAACTGGTCTAACTCTAGGCATATCGTCAATAGACACAGCAGAGATAATAAGGTAATATAGAACAGGATTTTTTAGAAAGATGAGGGGTACAATGATCTGGATTCTGTTAGTATTACTGTATGGTGTCTTAAAAGGCGCAAGAGAAGTCATTAAAAAAAAGTCACTTCAGGGAAGCACAGTCATGGAGGTACTGGTCGTTTATACAGTCCTTGCATTTCTTATGGTACTGCCCGATTATAAAAATGCTATGAATGTGGATCCACATTTTCTGTTCTGGATCGCGCTGAAATCATTTATTATATTTATGGCATGGATCTGTAGTTTTATGGCAATTGACAGAATGCCGATCAGTGTTTATGGGATTCTTGATCTTTCAAGAGTATTATTTGCAACATTGCTTGGAACCGTTGTTTTGGGAGAAGTCCTTTCAATAGCACAGATCGTAGGTCTTACCTTTGTAAGCACGGGTCTGATCATGCTGAATGGCACCAGAAAACTGGCAGCCCATAAACAGGAAAAAGTCGAAACGAGATTTGTTATGATCGCATTGATTTCCTGTATGCTGAATGCTGTGTCTGGATTGATGGATAAGATCCTGATGAAGAGTGTGACAAGTTCTGAACTTCAGTTCTGGTATATGCTTTTTCTGGCATTGTTCTATCTGGGGTATATCCTTGTGACAAAAACACCGATCCGATGGGTGGCTACATTTAAAAATCGCTGGATCTGGCTTTTAAGCTTTTTATTTATTGTAGCTGACAGAGCACTTTTTGTAGCAAATGGAATGGATGGGAGCCGTGTCACGGTCATGACACTGATCAAACAGTCTGGCAGTCTTGTTACCATACTTGCAGGAAAATTTATATTTAAAGAAAAGAATATCAGGTACAAATTGATTTGTGCAGCAGTCATTATCACAGGTATCGTGGTTGCTGTTTTATAATAATGACAGGGGGAAGCAGATGGGTCTACTGGATACGTTAAATGACAGACAAAGAGAGGCAGTTACACAGACTGAGGGACCTGTTCTTGTGCTCGCAGGTGCAGGGAGCGGTAAAACAAAGGCGCTCACAACTAGAATTGCCTATATGATAGAAGAATGCGGGATCAATCCATGGAATATCATGGCGATCACATTTACCAATAAAGCAGCAGGTGAGATGAGAAACCGTGTGGATGAAGCGGTCGGATTTGGGGCTGAAAGTATCTGGGTATCAACATTTCATTCAAGCTGCGTCAGAATGCTTCGAAGATTTATTGACAGACTGGGATATGATACCAATTTTACGATTTATGACACAGATGATCAGAAAACGGTCATGAAAGACATCTGTAAAAGGCTGAACATTGACACCAAGTCTATGAAAGAGAGGACCTTACTGAATGCGATCTCCTCTTCAAAAGATGAACTGATCAGTCCTTTACAATATGAAATGAGTACAATGGGTGATTACAGGAAGCAGCAGATCGCCAAGGTGTATAAAGAGTATCAGGCAGTCCTGAAAAAAAACAATGCAGTTGATTTTGACGATCTTATTGTTAAAACAGTGGAACTGTTCAGAGCTTGCCCAGACGTTCTGGAATATTTTCAGAACCGGTTCCAGTATATTATGGTAGATGAATATCAGGATACCAATACTGCACAGTTCGAATTGATCAGACTATTGGCATCAAAGAGCAGAAACCTCTGTGTTGTTGGGGATGATGACCAATCGATCTACAAATTCAGAGGAGCCAATATCAGAAACATTCTTGATTTTGAGAAGGTCTATCCTGATGCAAAAGTGATCAAACTGGAGCAGAATTATCGATCAACACAAAATGTATTGGATGCAGCAAATGCAGTCATTAAAAATAATCTTGGAAGAAAAGACAAAGCACTCTGGACCGAAAAAGGGGAAGGTGCAAGAATTCATTTTAAACAATTCGATACAGCTTATGATGAAGCGGAATATGTTGTTTCTGATATTGCAGGCAAGAAGCTGGATGGCAGAGCAGATTATGGAGACTGTGCAATATTATTCAGGACGAATGCACAGGCCAGACTGATGGAGGAACGTTTTGTCATAAAGGGAATTCCATATGATGTTGTGGGCGGAACGAACTTTTACTCCAGAAAAGAAATCAAGGATCTGCTGGCCTATTTAAAAACAATAGACAATGGAAAAGATGACGTAGCAGTAAAGCGTATCATAAATATTCCGAAAAGAGGAATTGGAGCGACATCCATCGCAAAAGTTCAGGATTATGCGGATGCCAGAAATATCAGCTTCTATGATGCATGTAAAGAAGCAGACCAGATCATGACACTTGGAAAAAGTGCTGAAAAGTTGAAACCATTTGTTACGATGATTCAGACTTTTAGAAGTAAGCTGGAATATATCGGACTATCAGGTCTCATGACGGATATACTCGAAACGATTGGTTATATAGATGAACTGGAAGCACATGATGAGGAAGATGCAAAAGACAGGATCGAAAATATTGATGAACTTGTAAGTAAGATCATTTCCTATGAAGAGAATGCAGAAGTACCTTCATTAAGCGAATTTTTAGAAGAAGTTGCACTGGTTGCTGAGATCGATAAAGTAAAAGAGGATGATAATAAAGTTCTGCTCATGACATTGCACAGTGCAAAAGGACTGGAATTTCCACATGTTTATCTGACGGGAATGGAAGACGGTGTTTTCCCGGGATACATGTCGATCACGGCAGATGACCCCACTGAGATTGAGGAAGAAAGACGGCTTGCCTATGTGGGAATCACAAGAGCAAAAGAGGATCTGACCATTACCTGTGCCAGACAGAGAATGACGCATGGTGAAACACAGTATAATGCAGTAAGCAGGTTCGCAAAAGAAATACCAGGCCATCTTCTTGATCAGAAATTACCGGCAAAAAAACATCCGGAGTTTGAAGATTACCAGGATGAATCGATTGAGAGAAGTCATTTTAAAGCAGCCCCATTTATGGGAACCAGTCTGTTCGATGCAAGACCAAAAGCAGTGATCAGAAAAAAAGAGACTGCTGAAGAAAACAAGCCTTTTATCGCCAAAGGACTTGGAAGTCTGAACGCTCCGGGCCTTTCAAAAGGTGCAGCAATGGGCATTCAGGAACCTGATTATGGCATAGGGGACAGGGTCAGTCATGTCAAATACGGACAGGGAACAGTCACAGAACTTGTGAAAGCTCCTAGGGACTATCAGGTAACGGTACAATTTGACCAGGCAGGAACAAAAATAATGTATGCAGCATTTGCAAAGTTAAAAAAGCTATAGTAAAAATCGTGAAAAAGTGTTATATTGTTACTATAAAAACGACTATTGGTTGAAGAGTTATCTCAACTTAAACAAAAGCCTGATCAATATGATTGATACAAGGAGGATATGACTATGCAGAAAATTGATGAAGTGTTGGATCTTTTAAGAAAGAATGACTTATTGGCTCAAAAACTGGCACCAAAGAAAAAGAAAAGCAATACTGTATTATGGGTGGTCGCAATCGTAGGAGCGATACTTGCAATTGCAGCAGCTGCATATGGTCTGTACCGTTATTTCAAACCGGATTATCTTGAAGATTTTGAGGATGATTTCGAAGATGATTTTGAAGATGACTTCTTTGAAGATGAAGAAACCAATGAAGACGAAGGTAGTGAAGAACCAGAGCAGCCTTTGGATGCATCTGACAGCGCAGGAGATTATTCCGAACAGGAATAGGCGGATGTAAAAATGTCGGACAGAGAACAGATCTGACTGATGGAATGATATGACGGGATACTGTATCAGCGCAATGGCGAACAGTACCCCGTTTTTTATGGAAAATAATAAAATAAACAATAAAATAAAACAATAAAATAAAATGAAGAATAGTAAGGAATCAGAATGAAAAAAGGACAGATTTTTGAAGGTGTTGTAGAGACAATAGAATTTCCAAATAAAGGAATCGTCACAGTTGAAGACAGAAAGATCATTGTGAAAAATGTTCTAAAGGGACAAAAAATTCAATTTTCCATTAAAAAATTGAAATCAGGAAAGGGAGAAGGGCATCTTCTTGGCGTTCTTGAAAAAGCACCAAACGAGATTGAAAGTCCATGCCCTCACTTTGGAGAATGCGGCGGCTGCACCTATCAGAACCTTCCATATGATGCACAGCTTTCTATGAAAGAGCAACAGATCAAATCTCTTCTTGAAGGAGTCCTTTCTGTCAGACAGACAGATCATGAATGGAAGTTCGAAGGAATCAAGGCGAGTCCGATCCAGACAGGTTATCGCAATAAAATGGAATTTTCTTTTGGAGATTCCTATAAGGGAGGTCCGCTTTCGCTTGGAATGCACAAGCGTGGCAGCTTTTATGATATCGTTTCGGTGCCAGAATGTCAGATCGTAGACGAAGACTACAGACTGGTCTTAAAAACTGTTCTGGAATTTTTTCAGACTAAAAATACAGACTTTCTTCACAGACAGACTCATATCGGATATCTGCGTCATTTGCTTGTCAGAAAGGCAAAGAGAACTGGAGAGCTGCTGATCGCACTTGTTACAACTTCACAGACTCAGATGGATCTGAACGAACTAAAAGAGGCACTGTTATCGATGACCGGGTTATCCGGTAAGATTGCTGGAATTCTGCATACGGTAAATGATTCATTGGCAGATATCGTGAAAAGTGATGAGACACATTTATTATACGGGCAGGATTATTTTTATGAGGAACTGCTAGGGCTTAGATTTAAGATTTCTCAGTTCTCCTTCTTTCAGACCAATTCATTAGGAGCAGAAGTATTGTATGAAACAGCAAGAGAATTTATTGGGGACCTGAACCAGGATGGAAAAACAGATACAGTTCTGTTCGACCTATATAGCGGAACAGGTACCATTGCACAGATGCTTGCACCGGTCGCAGGGAAAGTCATTGGTGTTGAGATCGT
>JAQVCQ010000188.1 GCA_028689715.1 Lachnospiraceae bacterium | reverse complement strand
ATTTAACATTGTTTGACTTTTATTCTGTAGCTTACCTATTATAAACAAATTCTTTACAAACACTTTGTTCTCATTGACTTTTACTTTACGAAATAGTACCATTTCATCATACATTATTAAAATAATAAGGAAACGGACATGAACTGTAATCACATTTCACTCAAAATCAGAACTGCACAGGCAGATGATGCAAAGGCTTTGCTTGAAATCTATCGGCCTTATGTGCTTAAAACAGCTATTACATTCGAATATGAAGTACCCTCTGTATCAGAATTTGAAGAAAGAATAAAAAAAATCTCTTCACGCTACCCTTATCTGGTTGCTGAAGAGAGTGGAAAAATCATTGGTTATGCATATGCTTCTTCTTTCAAAGAAAGAGCCGCCTATGACTGGACTGCTGAGACATCGATCTATATTGATGAAACGAAAAAAAGTCTCGGTACCGGTACTGCTCTCTACAAAAGTCTGGAAGAGCGAATGAAACTGCAAAATGTAACAAATCTGTGTGCCTGTATTGCTTATCCTAATCCGCAAAGCATTTCTTTTCATGAAAAATTTGGATACAAGACCGTTGCACACTTTCACCAGTGTGGCTATAAATTTAATACCTGGTATGATATGATCTGGATGGAAAAATTTATAGGTGAACATACATCCCATCCAAGTACCTTTATTCCTGCAAGTCATCTTGCGCCCTTGTAAACAAAGGAGGTTCTTATGGCTCATCCAACACTTTACAGAAAAAGACTTATTCCTGAAGAATGTGTACTGCTAAAAGATGATGTTATACTACTCTTTGAAACGGATCGAATCGTTACAAAGTGGAATGCATTGAAACCAAAGAAAAATCTTCATCATGGATATTCCTGTTATCTACTTGACCTTGGAATTAAATTCAGCAAATTTTATAAGGAAGACAACACGCTTCTATATTGGTATATTGATATTATCGAATCAGAATTCTATGCTGATAAAAATGAATATGTCATGACCGATCTGCTTGCTGATGTGCTGATCTATCCTGATGGCTTTGTAAAAGTAATTGATCTGGAGGAACTTGTCACAGCGCTTGATGAAGAACTACTGACTCTGAACCAGCTGAAAACAAGTATTTCTACACTCGATCATTTACTGCGGCTGATCTATTCCGGTGAATTTAAACATTATCAGGATTTTCTGGAATCTTACGAGGTATGATGTGAACAGAATCAGTAAAATATATGACCACCGATCTGTATTCCTGTCAGTCCTTCGATCGGTGTTCTGAAATAAACACAGTTCCCAACATTTGTAGCCCCGCTCATTGCTTCCTGGGCTGCCTGATAACAACTCTGTGTTGCAGTTCCATTTGCAAGCGCAAGATCGAATCTACCGCTTCCAACAGGCGAGAACTGCTTTCTCTGGTAAATCACTCCAACTACCGTATCCGGATAAACAGAACTTAACAGTCTGTTGATGACGACTGCACCTACAGCAAGTTTCCCGGCGTATGGTTCTCCACCCGCCTCGCAGTAGATGATTGTTGCAAGCAGTTTGAGATCTCCTTCCGCAAATGCTACTTCCGAGATATCTCTTTTTGCAGACTGTGCAGCAAGTCTTGACATTGCCAGTTCCTGTTCATATTGTTTTTTCAGAGCAGCAATATTTGATTCCTGCTCTTTAATTTTATTTTCATAAGCAAGTGCTACTCTTTCTGCATCAGAAATCTGGTTTGCATATCCTACAATATGATCTGAAGTCTGATTGATCAGCTGGGATACCTTGGCCTGTTGTTCTTTGGCTTCTTCCTGCATTTTATCAAGCTCAGCTTTTTCACTTTGCAGCATTGCTTCCTGTTCCTCGATCTGCTTCTTTGTTTCCTGATATTCTATCAGCATTTTCCGATCATATTCCGAAACCTTATTTACATACTCTGTTTTATTTAGAAAATCGGAGAAATTATCAGCAGCAAAGAAAATTTCAAGATATGCATTTTCGCCGCGTTCATACATGAATTTAATTCGTTCTTTCATACATGTATACTGCCACTCTTCTGTTTTCCTTGCTTCTTCCAGCTCCTGCTGTGTAATACTGATGTCCTCTTCTTTTTGTTCAATTTCATTTTCAAGGGTCTCTAAATTATCTGACACTTCTGTCAGTTCTGAATTCAAATTACTTAATTCTCCCTGTAGTCCATTCTTGATTCCTTCCAGACTGTCGATCTGGCCTTTTGTCTCATTTAGCTGTGATTCCGTCTGTCCTTTTTCTTTTTGTGCCTGGTTGATCTTATCCAGGGTGGACGCCGAAGCAAATGTCTTTTGGGGAAGAGAAACAGACAGGATCGCTACTGCCAGTATCACTGCCATTTGACGTGAAAATCTTTTTACCATGCGATTTGTCATGTTCCTCCTCCTTCATTTTTATCTGAACTTATTTCATATTAACACTTTATATTTATTCTTTTGGCTCTCTATAACTCTAATTCTATTTTTCTATTGGTATGTTCATATTGGCAGTAGTTCACACCTGCAGCATCAAACATTTTCTTTGAAGCAATCACGGATGGTGAATCTGCATATTTATCTGAATCATATACAACAGTTCTGATTCCAGCCTGAATGATCGCTTTTGCACATTCATTGCATGGGAATAAAGAAACATAGATCTTAGCACCTTCCAGGCTGCCACCTCTGTAATTCAGGATCGCATTTAATTCACTATGGGTAACGTAAGGGTATTTTGTTTCTGTTTCAGCTCCATCACGTGTCCACGGAAATTCATCGTCAGAACACCCAATTGGAAATCCAT
>JAQVCQ010000006.1 GCA_028689715.1 Lachnospiraceae bacterium | reverse complement strand
GATCTGTTTTCTCATCAAGTTCAAGAACAACTATCCTACCAACACAATTGGGTATCTGTATTCTGCTGCCTTTGAAGTTATCAAGGAATTTTTGAGCATTATCGTTCATTATATTTTCCTCCTTTCTTAATTAAATGTATATCCCGTTTTTAGGTACACTTCCAACATTTTGAACAGCGTTTTCATGAAATCCATGTTTCCATCAAGGCATCCCGATATAAATTCATTTAACTTGACTGAAATTAAGTACTCCGTTATGTCGCCGTCTGTATTAATTTCAAAAGCATTAACCTTGTCAGTTTCGTTTTGATCTTTGATTAATGCAATTCCCTTACCTGCTATCTCAGGTATGATAAAAACCAGATTATCATTATTCCTGTTAAGAGATTTTTTGGCTTTTTTATTCATTATATTTTTTCCCTTCTTAATTGGATGTAGATCTTGTTTCAGGTACGCTTCCAACACTTTGAACAGCATTTCCATGAAATCAATATTTTCTTTACGACATCCGGATGCGAAACTATTTAATGTGATTGAAATTAAGTACTCCATTGTGTTTCCGTTTGTATGAATTTTAAAAACATCAACCATGTCAGTTTCATCGTCTTGGTCTTTGATCAGTGCAATTTTTTTACCTGCTATCTCAGGTATCAATAAAATCAGATTATCATTTTTCATATTTTTACTTCCTTTCATTTTAAATGTTAACAGTTTCATGTTGCTTCATTGCTTCACTTCGTTTCGTCGCATTAAGATTAACCATGATTTTTATCATTGTACTTTCTTCATATGAATAATCTGAATGCTTTAATCTCTTTGAAAATATTTTTGTTTTTCAAAATTTTACATGTGCTTGTTCCTCCTGTTTTTATTTCTTGTTATCAAGATATAAAGAATATGAACGAATTCTTGAAAATTTGTTCGATTTTTAATGTTTTTATAAAAATTTAGATGAAAATAGCAAGAAATATTATTGCCACCATCAAAAAATTGAGATAAACAAGAAAAACAGAAAAAAAATTAATTAAATTTCGCAATCCTGTTTCTTCGTTAAAGATTGATATGTTTTTATATGCAACCTTATAATATGACATTATTTTTAATATTTTAGTGACCAAATTTTAGTAGCATTTTAAATTAAAAATTTTATTCAAATTCCATACACAGATTTCTTGATAATCGTGTGATGCAACGGTTAATGTTGTAAAGTAAAATATTTGCAAGCAGATATAGTAAAGTAAGTAACATTCAATATTAAAATAAAAAATACTGTGATCGTTTAATTAAAAAAGATTGGAGTAAAACTACAATACCAGTTGTGAGTTTTGAAAAACTTGTAAAATTCATATTTTTGTAAACACGTTTTAAAAATGATTTGTTTTGAATTGAAGTGAGATGTTTTAATATTATTGAGTTTATTAGACATGCGTTAGAATGAATTTGTGGGATAAAATTTGAATATCAAAAAAAGAACCATAAAAGCAATTGCTTTTATGATTCTTTCAAATTATTAAAAAACATGCAAAGTTTGCGTTAAACAGTTGGGTACAACTTTTTACCCAACACTGTACCCAAATTTTACCCAAAATATTATGATAACTTATGATAATTTATGATATTTTATGAACTTTTTATTTTACTAATAAAATCTAAGAAACGCCGTAAACACTAGGTTTTTCAACTGATTTAAAAGCTTGATAAAACATAAGTTACATTCCCATCTGTTTTGCTACTTCTTCAGCAAAGTTTTCTTCTTTTTTCTCAAGACCTTCACCTGTTTCAAAACGGATGAATCTCTTAACTGTAAGTGTAGTACCTTCAGCTTTTGCTACATTTTCAAGGTATTTTTCTACTGTAAGATCACCATCTTTTACATAAACCTGGCTTAAGAGACAAACTTCTTTTAATTCCTTGTTTAAACGTCCAATGATCATTTTTTCAATGATATTTTCAGGTTTTTCAGGATTTTCAAGTTTAGCCTGTGCAAGCAGGATTTCTTTTTCGTGTTCTTTATATTCTTCACTTACTTCTGCCTGTGAAACATATTTTGGTGAAAGTGCAGCTACCTGCATTGCTACGTTTACAAGCGCTTCTTTCACAGCTTCGTTCACAACAGCTGTTTCTGCTTCAACAAGAACACCGATTCTTCCGCCACCGTGAAGGTAGGAAACAACGCATCCGTTTTCAGCAACGATTTTTTCGAATCTTCTGATTGAAAGATTTTCTCCGATGATTGCAACTTTTTCTGTAAGTGCTTCTTTTACAGTTTTTGCTGTGTCAAGATTCCATGCTTCACTCATAAATGCTTCGATATCAGCGGACTGAGAAGCAACTGCCTGCTGTGCAACTGCATCAACATATGTCTGGAAATCTTCATTTTTAGCAACGAAATCTGTCTCTGAGTTAACTTCAACAACTGCTGCTACTTTATCTTCTTTTACAACGACTCTGACAAGACCTTCTGCTGCGATTCTTCCAGCTTTTTTCTCAGCCTTTGCCTGTCCATTTTTTCTTAAGTATTCTACTGCTTCATCCATATCTCCGTTTGTTTCATTCAGAGCTTTCTTGCAGTCCATCATTCCTGCTCCGGTCATATCTCTTAAATCTTTTACCATTGCTGCTGTAATTGCCATACTTGTTCCTCCTTATTCTGATAAGCAAAGGGACGGTTATAAAATCGTCCCTTTGCAATTTTTATTATTCTTCTACTGTTTCAACTGCTTCCATATCAGCTGCTTCAACTTCTACAGCTTCACCCTGATTTACTTCAATAATACCATCTGCCATTTTTGCAACGATCAGTTTTACTGCTCTGATTGCATCATCATTTCCTGGAATTACGTAATCAAGTTCTTCAGGATCACAGTTTGTATCAGCGATTCCAACTAATGGAATTCCAAGTGTATGTGCTTCCTGAATGCAGATTCTTTCTTTTTTAGGGTCAACAACAAAGATCATATCAGGAATCTTTTTCATTTCTTTGATTCCGCCAAGGTTCTTTTCAAGTTTTTCCCATTCTTTTTTTAACTGGATAACTTCTTTTTTAGGAAGTACATCGAATGTACCATCTTTTGACATAGTTTCAATTGCTTTTAATCTTGCAACTCTGCTCTTAATGGTTTTGAAGTTTGTAAGCATACCGCCTAACCATCTTTCATTTACAAAAAACATTCCACAACGTTCAGCTTCTGCCTTCACAGCATCCTGTGCCTGTTTTTTTGTTCCAACGAAAAGAATGGTTCCGCCTTCTGCAGCTACATCACAAACTGCTTTATAAGCTTCATCTACTTTACCAACAGTTTTCTGAAGATCAATAATGTAGATTCCGTTTCTTTCTGTGAAGATGTAAGGAGCCATTTTAGGGTTCCATCTTCTTGTCTGGTGTCCAAAATGTACACCTGCTTCTAATAATTGTTTCATTGAAATAACGCTCATCGTATTTCCTCCATTTGGTTTTTTCTTCCGTATATCTTCCCGACCGAAGTCTTCTGTACGTTACTCAGATGATTCCGAGCACCTTCGTACAATGGATATACGTGTTTTTTCGCAACGTGGATATTATAACATAGGAAAACCCCTCTTGCAAGGAGTTTTCCTATGTTTTTAACACTTTTATTATAATTAACTTAATTCTTAGAAGCAAATTTATATTTACTTGGAAGTAAGGATCTTAGCAATGGTTTCAAAATCAGAATCTATCGGTATTTCATGATTTCCAACGCTAATTTTTTTATCATATCCATTGCTACATAGATATTGATCATATTCCTTAGCAGAAGTAACAAGCCCTGCAGCTTCAAGTTTTTTGCTGATTGAAACTGAACTTTCTCCGCCTACAACTTCTATCATTATAGGAACTTTCAATACCTCGGTCGGTTGAACTGACTGGTCCTCTGTTGATTCTTCTACGTCAGTCTGTACTGTTTCAGACTCTTCTTCAGCTTGTTCTGTTTCCAACTCTTCGGTCTCAATCTGCTCCAATTCGGGTTCTTCTTTTTTATCTTGTTCATTTTCAGGCGCTTGCATTTCTTCCGAAACAGTTGGTTCAGTTTCCTGCTCTGTCTGGATGTCTTCTGCTACTTCCGATAGGAGACTCTCTTCCACCATTCCAAGTTCTGCCGCACGTGTCTTGATCTGTTCATCTGTCATAGAACTCTTTTGTCCGCTAAATGCAACGCCCATCAATATCACTGCAACAAGGATGCCGGTTCCGACTCCACGCAAATAATAACGTAATTTCATATCATCGATACCTTTCCTGTCATTGTATTCCTTGAAAAAGATCAATCACAAGTTTTACTTCACCAACACCAAGACCAAGTTCCTTTGCAATTGCGACCTTGCTCAGCCCCTGCCTGTACAATGTAAGTATTTTATCATTGCTATTTGCTGAATGATCCACTTCCTGCGTTAAATTTGATATTGCATTCTGCTGGTTAGTATCTTGCTGTTCTATTTGATGCGATTCTGATTTTTCTAATTGTTCTGCTTTATCCTGAATCACTTCAACATCTTCATTCAGAACGACAGCTTTAGCGCTTTCTTTTACCGTTTTATTTACAAACCTGGCTGTGCTGTTTATTTCACGTTGTTTATCATTTAACATATCGTATAAAAATATAGTTTCTTTATGATTCGTATTGATCTGTTCCAGCACAGTATCTGAAAATTCACTTACAGCCATAATTTTTTCATTTGAGATTCTCTCAAGGGCCCTTTCTGCTTTTTCTACAGTGTAGGTAAGTGTTTCATCAAGTTCATCCTGAAGTTTGATTTTCGCATTTTCAATTTCAAGTTCAAGCACCTTCTTGACATCTTCAACATTTGTTGCCGTGCCTGATGTATGACTCCTGCTTTTATCAGGAATAAGAAAACTAAGTACAAAAACTACAACTCCTGCAACCAGCAGAACGATTTCCATTACATTCATGATCTGTGCTCCTAAATTTTAATATCAAAATGGCTCTGCCCTTTGATCAGGACCTGACCTTCTTCGTCCTTTTTTTTCTTTTGTCTTTTTTTCTGTCCATTTTCATCATATTCACCATTGCCTTTTTCTTTTGCATCATATCGATAATCATTGTTTTCTGAATCATCGGCATGCTGAATTTGTGATGACTTGTTACTTATTTCCTTGTGGAACTGGTTTTGAAAATTATTCTGATCAATTTGGGATTTTTGGTCCTCATGTTGTTTGATCGTTGTAACGTCCTGTGTTCTGGAAATAACCCCATTTAATTCGATTGGTCCTATCGCCATGTTATCACTCCTTATAACGACGTCATTTTCACTTCGCCCTGGCTCTTATAGAATCTGCAATATTTTACTGTATCCTTGACTGTCATTGCTGTATCTGCAATAGCAATTTTTGTTCCACCATAAACCTCACCGGATACCGTTACCTGGGCTACAGCACCTGTTTCTAACATCCCTTGTAATTCTATCAGCTCTGAATTGACAGCTTCCAGTCTCTCTGTCTTTTGTTTTGCTGCAAGAGCAAGTGTCTGAATATATTTTAATCTGTCCGGCGGAAGTTTTTCTCCAGCAGAAATCTTCTGCATGGCAGCTGTTGTGATCGGTTGAATCTGTTGAAGCGTTTTATTAATTTCTATAGCTTCTTTTTGAAGATCCTGAAATCTTTTTTTCAGTGTCGGATTTACGCCAACTTCAACTATGGTATCCGCACCCATAGGGGAACCCAGATTTTTTACATTGACTGCATTCGTTGCAGAAACAAATCCACCGGTGATAAACCCCTTTTTACTTAAAACATTAATCTCTGTTCTGGCAAGAACTCTGCTGTGGAGTATTGATTCAGTTTCCACATATCCACCTGATTCGACCGTTGCATTTTCGATAAATTTTGATATCACATTACCACCGGCCTTGAGCGTCCCGCGTCCCATACCATTCATTCCTCTGGCAATAATGATATCTCCGCCAGCTTCAATATATGCACCTTCCACAACACCACGAACTTCAACGTTTCCATCTGTTTTTACAGAAAAATTAGAACATACATTTCCTGTTACAACAATCGTTCCTGCGTATTCAATATTTCCCGTTGAGTTATCTACATTTTCGACCTGATATATATTTGAAACAAAAACTTTCCCATCAACAAGGCAAACATGTCCATCAACTTTTGCTGTCAGAATCGTTCTGTCTTCAGATAATGCTATATTATTACTGAATTGAATCGTAGCCCTTTTCACATCTCTTGGTCTTATGGGATTGCCCATAATGTTAATTCCACTTTCACCAGCATCTTCCTTAAACAATCTGGCAACAATATCCCCTGCTTTACAGTGGTTCAGTGTATTTAAGTTAAAAAAGTCAACGCTTCCATCTTCATTCAAAGTCGGTCTTGCTTTCAGATCTGTATTAAAATAATATTCTATTACAGCGTCTTTTCCCTGTCTTGCTTCTCGCCCTCTTGCCAGTACAATGTCTGTGCAATACAGTCTTTGTTTAAAGAAATCTTCTATTGCATCCTGCTCAACACCAAAATTAACATTCTGATGTTTTAAATCGTTTAAAATTTCTTCTCTTGTCATAAGACTTCCACCATTTGAGGGTGGATAAAATCTTGCAGTCGCTGTCATTAAATCAGGTGATGCTGTTAACAGAAACATTTCATTTTCCGGAAATCCAGGTGTTGTATTGATCTGTACTCTTTTTATTTCCTTACAGTCTTTTAATGCACTGTAAATTTGCGTGATTTCAAATTTAATGCTTTTGAACTGCAAGTATGACGCTACCTCATTGATATCAATAGGCATTCCATCATCTGTTGGTGGATAAAGGATTAGTTCTGCACCATGTTCACTTATTTGTAATTGAAAATATCCATTCATTCCCGTCCTCCATACGCTGTTACTAAAAATTTATTAGATTTGTGCAAAAATCCCCATATAATCCCCTAATTTTTTCTTCATTTTAAGTAGTCCTTTAGTATGAAGCTGAGAAACCCTTGATTCAGAAACATCCAATATGTTTGAAATTTCTTTTAAAGTCAGTTCCTCATAATAATATAAAACAATTACCTTTCTCTCTTTTTCTGTGAGAGTTTCGAGCGCTTCTGTTAATTTGTTTTTAAGCTCTTCTTTCTCCATATGTTCTTCCGGCGCTTCAAATTTAGCCGGGCTGCTTTTGTCATTTGGAATCTCACTACCCTGTTCGAGGTATTCATTTAAGGATACCACGTTTGTGATCTTCATCTGAGATTGCCATTCTAAAAATTCGTCTTCTTCTATGCCCAGTTTCTTTGCTATTTCTTCATCTGTTGCTGTTTTCCCTGATTCTGCTTCTATTTCCTTCATCGCAACATCAATTTTTTTTTGTTTCTGTCTAAGTGTTCTTGGGATCCAGTCCATCTTCCTAATCTGGTCAAGAATGGCTCCTCTGATTCTTAAACTGGCATAAGTCTCGAACTTCACTTCTTTTGCAGAGTCAAATTTGTCAATGGCATCGATCAAACCAAATATTCCATAGCTGACAAGATCTTCATATTCAACATTGTATCCAAGATACATGCTGAGTCTTCCGGCAACCAGTTTGACGAGCGGCGCATATTCAAGTATTATTTTTTCTCTGATCTCTGACGATTTTGTTCTCGCATAATCATCCCATAACTTCTTTTTTCCCGCTTCATCCATATAGCTCATCTCCCGAAGATATTTAGCTCATTCAAGACATTTTAAATACTGTTCAATCTTCCACAGTTTTCTCATCTTCTTTTAATTCTTTCTCAAAGACTTCTCCCTCTTCAGAGTGCTTCTGCGAGTTGCGTTTTTCAAAAGAATCCATCATGATTTTGATTAAAAGTCCTATCGTGTAAAAAATGAGCAGTACGACCAGTAGTATGATCAGCATGTCTTTTGTATCATATTTCATAAAAAACATGATCAGGCTTGATAACAAACCTGCCATCAGCATAATAAACGGCGGTATCAGATTACGTTTCATTAAATAACCGATTCCTCTTTTCCAACTGCTTTGATCACATAATTTCCTGTTTCAGGGAAAAACACGACTGTTCTACCATAATTCAACCCTGTATCCTGTGCCAAAAGCGGTATATTTAACTGTTTCAGTTTATCTTTGCATGCTTCTGCATTTCTTTCTCCAACCCTGACAAGATCGGATTTGTTCTGAAAAGCAAACATTTGGGCGCCTCCGGCAATTTTTGCCACCAGACGCTGTTTTGAGGCCCCTTTTAGAATCAGGAGCCTTACAAGTTCATCTATCCCTGTATCAGCAAATTTAAACAGATTCGTATTATTTTTAATCTGCGTGCTGTCTGGAAGCATGATATGCGCCAGACCTCCGATTTTTGTGATTGGATCCCTAATTGCTATCCCAATACAAGATCCAAGTCCCAGTGTCGTCAGTGCATCTGGTGCAACACATACTTTTAAATCTGCCATTCCAACTTTTATTATCTCGCCCATATTATTCCTTACTGTTACGAAATTTCTACATTCCAAGTGAGTTCAGGATTTTATCATATGATTCCATATCCGGAATCAGAATGAAATACCCATCAAGTTCTATTTCATCTGTAAACTGGGTCTGAATCAGAAGTAATTTATCTCCCAATGTCCCAAACTCTATAGCCGGTACACTCAAAATCGCCCCTGCCATATCAATACTCAAATCCGGTACCGAAGGATAAATGGTCAGTCCTGTCAATGTTGAGAGCGAATTCAGATATGCACCTGTAATGATATTTCCAATCTCTTTTAATGCCGACATTTCCATTTCTGTGAATTCATCACCTTCGCACTGCATCCCCATCAGTTTTGCTACCAGATTACGAGCTGAGTGGTATTCTAGAAGGAACATAATACTTCCACGGATATCACCTTCAACAAGAAGATAGATTCCGGCCATGACCTGTTCTTCTCCACCCATTAAAATACCTACATCAGAAAAGCTGAGAAGTTTCACCTGAGGCACTTTCATGTCAACTTTGCACTGTAGCATCTGTGCAAGTGCAGTCGTTGCATTACCAGCTCCGATATTACCGATTTCTTTCAGCACATCATAATAAGTCTGTGACATTTCGTTAATATTAAATTTTGACATCCTAAGCCCTTTCCGAAAAATTGTAGCAAGGTCACATCTATGCGTCAGCTAACACAGCATTTAAATCAAGTAGTGAAACCAATGCCCCTTCAACTTTTCCAACTGCGTATACAAAGATTTTTTTCTCTTCCTTGTCATACGACATTTTTTCAATCTGATCTTTTTCCAGAGTCACAACTTCTTTCACTTCATCTACAATGATTCCAATTCCCTCATGCTGTTCAAGTTTAATAATGATAATACGTGTCGCCTTTGTAATCACATCAGGTTCTAACCCCATTTTTAATCTTAAACTCATTACAGGAATGATTTCACCGCGAAGATTAATGACCCCTTTAAAATATTCAGGGACTTTCGGTACACGTGTTATATTCTGCATGCGGACAATATTGTCAATATGCTGGATGTCGATACCAAATTGTTCCTGTCCGATCTTGATTACAATAAACTGTGCATTTTCTGTAACACTTTTTATTTCATCCATGGTTCTTCCTCCTATTGTCCCAGCTTAGAATAATGAATTTGCATCAAGAATTAATGCAACTTCACCATCTCCGAGTATGGTTGCTCCACTGATTTTCTTACATTTATTGATGTATTTTCCAAGTGATTTGATAACGATTTCCTGCTGTCCCATTAGTTCATCAACTACGATACCAGCAAATTTTTCACCTTTTTTGACAATAACAACAACCATGTTTTCTTCAGGGTTCTTATTAGATTCAATATCAAGAACATCACTCAGACGTACGATTGGAATCACATTACCTCTCAGATTAATGACTTCCTTCGATTGTACCTGTTTGATATCTTCTGGTCTGATATCTTCAATTGTCTGTATTGATCCAAGTGAAATTGCATATTTTTCATTACCAACAACCACCATCAGTGCCTGGATAATTGCAAGTGTCAATGGAAGTCTGATCACAAAAGTGCTTCCTACACCAAGTTTTGATTTTACTTCGACCTCACCACTTAATGCTTCGATTTTCGAACGCACAACATCAAGACCCACACCTCTTCCAGAAACATCGGAAACGACTTTGGCAGTAGAAAAACTTGGGAGGAATAATAAATCTATAATATCTTTGTCTGTCATGTTTTCAGCCTGATCAAATGAAATGGTTCCTCTTTCGATTGCTTTTTGTTTCACGGCTTCAACATCTATACCGTTACCATCATCCCTGACTTCAATTATAACGTTATTTCCATCCTGATAAGCGTCCAGGAAAATTGATCCAACTTCATTTTTTCCTCTTGCTTTTCTGACTTCTGCTGTCTCTAGACCATGATCTGCTGAATTCCTGAGTAGATGCATTAATGGATCACCAATTTCATCTACTACAGTTCTGTCAAGTTCTGTTTCTTCACCTGACATATATAATTCCATTTTCTTATTCAGATTCTTGGAAAGATCCCTGATCATTCTTGGGAATTTATTAACGACGCTCTCTATAGGAACCATTCTGACCTTCATGACTGACTCATGAAGATTTGTGGTCACACTTTCAAGATATTCTATCTGCTCATTAAATGCAGAATTTGTCGTATCTTCAACTGCTGAAGCAGATACCAGTGAATTTTTTGCAATGATAAGCTCACTGACCAGATTCATTAGAACATCCAGTTTTTCAATATCAACTCTGACAGTCCTGTTCACGACTGGTTTTGCTGGCGTCTGTTTTTTATCTTTTTGTGCTGACCCGGATTTTGAAGGTACTGACATATCCGTTACAGCTACTGCAGTCTGATTCGATTGGGTCGTATCTTCCTCTTCACCTGTATAAACAGTACTGCTCTCAACTTCCGGCGCTTCCATCATGCCACCCTCAGCCTGTGCGATCTCTGAAACATTTTTAATAGCTTTTAAAATCTCATCAAGTGAGACTTTTGTGACATAGATCAATGTGAATTCCTGATCAAATTTTTCATCTTCAATATCCTGAACAGACGGATTAGACACGATGATTTCACCGTGTTCTTCCAATGCTTTAAAAACAAGAAACGCCCTTGCTGCTTTCAAAATACATGAATCCTGAATTCTTACAGTGATTCCATAAATATGATTCCCTTTATCCTTTGCAGCTCTGAGAACAACTTTTTCAGAACTTCCAAGGTTGATTTCATTCCATCTCATTGTAGAAGCGCTGGATTCAGCAACTGCTGCTTCTACTGGTGCCTGATCCTTCTCTTTTACTTCAACAGGATCTTTCCCTTTGCTGTCCAGAATGTCATTCAGAAGTTTGATCAGAGGTGCATTATCATTTGTACCCTCATCTGATGTTTCCTGAATGGATGAAACATACCCTTCAAGTGCATCCAGACACTGGAACAGTATATCGATCATATTCGCCCTTACTTTGATCGCTCCATTCCTAACTTCTGAAAATACATTTTCCATATCATGTGTCAGATTCTGCATTCTTTTATATCCCATGGTTCCTGCCATTCCTTTTAAGGAATGTGCTGCACGGAATATCTCATTTACAGTATCCATATTCTCGGAATCCTGTTCCAATTCTAGGATCTGCGTATTTAAATTTTGAAGATGTTCTTTTGATTCATCAAGAAAAATCTCTAAATATTGGCTAACGTCCATATTATTTTACCCCCACATTCAATATAATTTCCTGTGCGATGCGCTCAATTGGAACGATCTGATCTGCAAGTCCGGCATCAACGATACTTCTTGGCATGCCGTAAACAGCGCAGGTACTGTGTTCCTGAGCAATTACATGTGTCTTTTTTTCTGTCTTCAGGTTAATAATTCCCTTTGTCCCATCTGATCCCATTCCTGTCAGTACCACACATACGACCTCATCCAGATCTGACTTCATAAAGGACTCATACATATAATTTGCACAAGGCTTTACTCCTTCACGGGATGGTTCATCTGAATAATGAATCTTAAGTTTTGTACCATTTGCAATGACATTCATGTGACGTCCCCCTCTTGCAAGATACGCCCATCCAGCCTCTACAATATCGCCTTCTTCAGCTTCTTTTACATTGATCTCACTAAGTGAATTCAACCTGTCTGCGAAGGATTTTGTAAAACCTACTGGCATATGCTGTACAATTAAAACAGGAACCTTAAGATTTTTTGGTAACTTTGGAATGACCTGCTGTAACGCTTTTGGACCTCCTGTAGAGCTTGCGATCGCAACTGCTTTTTTTCCTGTAAAATCTTTTTTGTGTTTGGATACGAACTCCATGATTTTTGGAGCAGTATCTTCTTGTTTTACAGGTTTTTTAATATTATAATTCTTTAATTCAGTATTGGCTGCTGCGTCCAGGATCGCTAAAAATTTAGTCTGAAAACGTTCACTTCTCAGTTCCAGCGTGTTGTAAGGTTTATGTATAAAATCCAGTGCACCAAGCTCGAGTGCATCAATTACTACCTGCGCTCCGTCCACTGTATCTGTACTTGCCATTACAACATTAGCAGGGATGTTTCTGTCCTGAAGTTCTTTTAACAGTTCTAATCCGGTCATCTTGGGCATGTTAATATCAAGAACTACCACATCATATCGATTATTGCTGATCTTTTCCAAACCTTCCAGACCATTTACCGCAATATCGACTACTTCGAATCTGTTATCTGCATTAATTATATCACACAGTACTCTTCTCATAAGTGCAGAGTCATCGACAACCAATATTTTTTTCTTCATACACATCATCCCTTTTCCCGTTTTCGATTTTTTCTTTCTTCCTCAAAAATAAATTTTATGATCTCTTCTCTTTCGTCCCTGCCCATACCGATGTATTGTATCCGATGTTCATACAATCCTTGTCGTTCTTCTATGATTCGAATTTGAAGTACAAGTCCAATGATTGAATATTGTTTTGGTTTATCATTGATGGGAACCATAAAATTACATAGGACCATACTATCGGCCTCATATAATTTTTCTGATACAAATCGAATTCCTCCACCACTAATATCAACAATCATTCCCTTTTGATACGGAAGATCATTTCTTAATGAGAGTTTTTTGTTCTCCAGAGATTTTTTCTCATCCTCTTCCAGTCTTCTTGTTCCCATTTCTATTGCACAGTTAAAACGGTAGAATTCTCTTCTCTGAAATTTACTTAAGCTTCCGGTTACTTCCATATTTAAAAGATAAATATTGTTTTCTTTTGATCTGTCTAAAATTTTGGCAGTACAATGATAAAGACCTGTTGCTGTATAAAAATATACATCATACTCTTTATCCATAGGAAGCAAAATAAGTTTTGCTTTTTCAATTGGTATCAAAATCTGAAATCTGTCATCTGAGATAATTTCATATATCTGGCTTACATACGTTTTTTTATCTGTATTATTTTGATCGGATAGACTATTTGATATGATTTTTAACTCAACTTTTTCACCAGGCAATACGTATTTTGTCAGCATAAACTATTATCCTTTCTGTTTTCCTGCAATGATATGGGAGAAAAATGCTGCCATACCTCTTTTTCTGATTGCTTTACTTGTTTCAACATCACAAAGTTTCGCTGCGATTTCTTCAAATGCTAAGGCTGATCTTGCGTTCTCATTTTGTATTGATATTGGAACCTGTTGCATCACAGCTCTTGATAACTGTTGATCCTGTGGAATAGAGCCAAGATAACTGATCTGTAGTTTTAGATATCTCGCCACAACGGAGTTTAATTTGTGAAACAGCGTCTGTCCCTCTTCCTTGGAATCTACTCTGTTAGCAATTACTTTGATCTGTGACATCTCAGGCAGAAAACGTGGATGTCTGTTCAACGCCTTCAGTAATGAATAGGAATCTGTAATTGAAGTCGGTTCAGGTGTTGTGACTACTATAATTTCACCACTTGCAACAAGAAATTCAAGAACTGCATCTGAAATACCTGCGCCGGTATCAATGATCACTACATCTGCAATTGCATCCAGTTCAGCCAGATTCTGAATGATATAAGTCAGGTAATCTCGGCTTAGATTTGACAATCCTACAATTCCAGATCCACCAGAAATAAAGCCAACTTCTGCTGGTCCCCATGTAATAATATCCTTGATGTTCTTTCCCTGATAAATCAGATCTGCAAGATTATGTTTTGGTACTGTACCAAACATAATTTCAATATTGGCAAGCCCAAAATCTGCGTCCAGAATAATGACTCTCAGACCCAGTCTTCTCATCTGTATTGCCAGATTAATTGAAGTATTTGATTTACCAACACCGCCTTTTCCACTTGTTACTGTAATGATTCTGGCAAGCGGCCTGCTTGACTGTTGATTCATTTTTATGATATTTCGTAGTTGTTCTGCCTGATCCATGTAACGGGTCTCCTATCATGCTTCTATCTTTTACCGCCTAAAAGTAGTTTCACGGTATTCTGCGGGTTAAAGTTTTCGATATCTTCTGGCACATTCTGCCCTGAAGTAACATAGGACAATGATGCACCTGTATGAAGCCTTAAATTTAGTAGGTTGCCTAACGTTTCTGTTTCATCCAGCTTTGTAAATATTAATTTATATTCTGACAATTTGTGATAGGCATCTGCGATATTTACAAGATCACGGTATTTTGTTGTTGCGCTTAATACAAGATAAACTTCTTTTTCAATCTCATTACCAAGACTTTCTAACAATTCCTGCATTGTTTCTTTTTGCGTCTCATTATGATGTGAGTGTCCGGTCGTATCAACAAAAATATATTCATATGATGAAAAATCACGAATCGCATTTTGTGCTTCTTCCGGCGAATAAATGACTCTGAATGGCACATCAAGAATCCCAGCATATGTTCTTAGCTGTTCTGCCGCAGCGATCCTATAGGTGTCTGCCGTTAGTAGTGCAATCTTTTTATTTTTTTCGACCTTGAACTTAGATGCGATCTTGGCGATTGTCGTCGTCTTACCAACTCCTGTCGGGCCAACAAAAAAAATCACTTTTGGTCCCTTTTCCGCCGGCTGTATTTCTTCAGGTTTTCCAAATTTCAGAATCATTTTCTGATATATGTTTGATAAAATATAATCGATCGGCATATTAGGTTTATGACTTTTCCCGATTTCTTCAATGATCTGGTTCGCGAACTTTTCATTCACTTCATTATCGATCAGTGTGTTATATAAAAGCTGAGTAAATACGAACGTTTCATCATTTTCCTGCTGTTTGTTTTCTTCATCTGTACTATTTTCTTCTCGTCTTACAAGTTGTTTTTCAAGCAGGGTCTGCAGACTGTCAATTTTATTTTCAAGATTTTTCGCATTCTTTTCCTTATTTCTATGCTGTTCTGCAAGCGTATCCTCACGCCTTACTGTCTCCTGTAAATCAGAGGTCCTTTGTTTTGCTACATTGTCAGGTTCTTCATGAAACAATTGATTTCCCGATTCTCTGACAGTTTCAATTTTCATCGATGATACCGGTGCCTGGTTATATTTTTCTTTTTCATCTTCAAGTGCAACTGTGACTTCAAAAATCTGAGCTTTTAAAAATGAAAACAATCCCTTTGGTTTCACTTTTTTCACATTCATGATCACGACATTATTACCAAGTTCCTTTTTTGCATCCGCGATCGCACTTTCTTCTGTTTTTCCCTGAAATTTTTTAATTATCATTATGCGGTCACCATCCCAACAGATTGTAATTCAACATTGGATTCAATTTCATTGTAAGAAATAATGATCAAGTCTTTAAAATAATCACTTGTCAGCTTCTTAAAATACATTCTCACGATTGGAGATGTAATCACGATCGGATTCTTCCCAAGATTTTCCAGTTTTTTCATTTCTTTTTCAACAGATGACATGATTGCTTTCGTCTTTTCAGGATCTAATGTCAAATAAGCGCCCTGTTCTGTCTGCTTTACACTGCCCATAATTTCCTGTTCAATTTTAGGATCCAGTGTCACAACACTTGTCGTTTCGTTAGCCGGAAAAAATTTTCCTGAAATAGCACGTTTCAAACTTTGTCTGGCATATTCTGTCAAAATGTCGGTATCTCGGGTCGTCGGCGCGTAATCTGCCAATGTTTCAAAAATTGTAAGAAGATCTCTGATTGAGATGCCCTCTCTCAATAGATTCTGCAATACTTTCTGAATTTCTCCAAGACCGAGCAGCTTCGGAATCAGTTCTTCAACAAGCGATGGATTGCTTTCTTTCAGATTATTAACCAGATTCTGTACATCCTGTCTGGTAAGTAATTCTGAAATATACTGTCTGATAATTTCTGTAAGATGCGTTGCAATAATAGAGGGAGGATCAACGACCGTATATCCCATGCTCTCTGCTCTTTCTCTCTGGCTTTCCGTAATCCAGATCGCCGGCAGATGAAATGATGGTTCAAATGTGGGTATCCCTGTGATTTCTTCTTCTACATACCCCGGATTCATTGCCATATAATGATCGAACAGGATTTCGCCTTCGCTGATCTGAATTCCTTTGATTTTTATAATATATTGGTTTGGATTCAGCTGAATATTATCCCTTAAGCGTATGATAGGAACAACCGTTCCAAGCTCCAGTGCGATCTGTCTTCTGATCATAACAACTCTGTCAAGAAGATCACCCCCCTGATTCACATCAGCAAGTGGAATAATTCCATAACCAAATTCCAATTCAATTGGATCTACCTGAAGCAGTGATGTTACGTTTTCAGGTTGTCTGATTTCAGAAGCTGCTACTTCATCTGCATCTACTTCCTGTTCAATTCTAGCAGTCTCTATTGTTCCTGAAATCATTCTGCCACTTATAATAAATACCACTCCCAACGAAAGGAAAATAATATTATTTAGCGGTGTCAGAATTCCAAGCGCCATGACCGTTGCCCCTACCATATACATAACACGCGGAATTCCAAAGAGCTGTGTGATCAAGACACTTCCAAAATCAGCTTCCTTTGAACCTTTTGTTACTAAAATACCTGTAGCAAGTGATATTAAAAGTGATGGGATCTGGCTGACCAGACCATCACCAATCGTTAAAATTGTATATTTATCAAGCGCATCAACTATTTCAAGTCCGCCTCGAAGCATACCCATACTGATACCACCAATAATATTGACAGCCGTAATAATAAGGCCTGCCATGGCATCTCCTTTAACGTACTTTACCGCACCATCCATAGAACCAAAAAAACTTGCTTCTTCCTGGATCTTTTCTCGTCTTCTTTTTGCTTCAGCATCATTGATTGCACCAGTATTTAAATCAGCATCAATTGCCATCTGTTTACCCGGCATCGCATCCAAAGTAAAACGCGCCGTTACTTCAGCAACTCTCTCAGAACCTTTATTAATGACCATGAACTGAATGATGATTAAAATAAGGAAAATTATAACACCTATAATCAGATCACCGCCACCAACGAACTCACCAAATACAGTAACAACATTACCAGGTTCACCTGTCTGTAAAATTAATTTTGTTGAAGAAATATTCAATGCAATTCTAAAAATAGTTGTAAAAAGTAGCATCGTCGGATAAAAAGACATATCGAGTACTTCTTTCGCAAACATCGTACCAAAAAGAATCGCAAATGCGATCGAAATATTGACTGCCAGTAGGATATCAAGCAGGATTGAGGGAATCGGAACGATCAGCATAATAAAAGCAGCAAGTACATAAAGCGCAACTGCAAGATTTCCAAAATTAGTCCAAACTGCCTTTTTCATGTTTCATTCTCCTTTCGTTTTTTTATACTTTCCCCTGTATGTGATACACCATTGCAAGAATTTCTGCTACCGCCTGGTATAACTCAGGTGGTACCATTTCTCCTATTTCAACATTTGCATAAAGCATACGCGCAAGCGGTTTATTTTCTACAATTTCTATTTTATTTTCTCTTGCTACTTCTTTTATTTTTTGAGCAAGAAAATCTTCACCCTTTGCAATCACCACCGGTGCATCATACTCATCAGGCGCATATTTAATAGCTACCGCATAATGCGTTGGGTTCGTAATAACAACATCTGCCTGTGGAAGGTTCAGCATCATTCTTCTTCTGGATGCTTCTCTCATCTTCTGTCTGATCTTTCCTTTGATCTGTGGATCACCTTCAGCGTTTTTATACTCATCTTTTACTTCCTGCTTGGTCATTTTCATATCTTCTTTAAATTTCCATTTCTGATATGCAAAATCAGCAAATCCAATAATCAGATAGATCAATGCTATTTTCAATCCCAGACTGATCGTAATATCACCAATTAAAATGATCGCCTGGTTCAGTGGCATATCGTATAGAAGAAAAATGACTTCCCACTGGTCTTCCAATGTCGTGTAAGTAATATATAAAATTAATGAAATCTTGATTGCAGATAGTAATAATTCTTTTAAAGACTGTGCCGAAATAATTTTTTTTAGTCCCTTCAAGGGATTCATCTTACTAAACTTAGGCTGTAGCGGTTTTGTTGTGAATTTCCATTTTACCTGAATATAATCGCCAACGAACGCAACAAGCGATCCAATGATAAAAATCGGGAGTAAAATGATCAGAATTCTCATCATGGCGTTCCCAACAAGCTGTAATATTTCTTTAGCCGGAATTCTTCCCTGATACATGGTAACCATCTCCGGAATCCAGTTGTAAATCCCTTCAAAAACGCCTAAAAGACTGGTTCCGATAGAACCAATCCATATTTTCAATACCAGGAAAAGTGAAATCAGCCCCAGTGCATTTCCTATTTCTTTACTTTTTGCTACCTGCCCTTCTTTTCTGGCGTCTGATAGCTTTTTATCTGTAGCTGGTTCGGTTTTTTCACCACCAGGACCATCTTTTGCAAAAAACTGTAAATTATATTTTAAGATCACATTATTGCCTCCACAAAAGCCACCATCATTTTTTTCATTTCTGTAAAGATAAAATCCGAGGCACCAGGCAACATCCATGCAGTTATAAAAAGTACCATCGTACCCGTTAAAATCTTAATCTGAATTCCTACTGAGAACATATTAAGCTGTGGTGCGACTTTTGCCAGTATTCCAAGAATTGCATTTAATAATAACATCGATGCAAAAACAGGAAGAAAAATACGGAAACTGATGATGACATAATCACTCATGAACTCGATCAGTGCTGTAACGATTCTGTCATATCGAAATATTGCCGCACCAATGGGTATTAATGTGAATGTTTCTACAAGCGCTTTTAATATAAACTGATACATTCCACTGATTACAAGCATTAACAGTAACGCATGCTGATAAAGTTGTCCGGTGATTGTAGTAGTATCCTGCGTCATGGGGTCATACTGGCTTGCCATAGACAGACCAATATCCATATCGATCATTCTTCCTGCAAATGTCATGATCATCATACACATATTGCCACCGAATCCGATCAAAAGTCCTGTTGCTGCTTCTTTCATAATATAGACTGCATAACCAAGTGTTGTATTATATGTAACATACATATGAGGCGTAATGACCTGATACAATAAATAAGATATAAAAACACCTAATGCAATTTTTACCCTTTTGGGAGTATTATTCATACCAAAAAATGGAGCAATAAAAATAAAACTGGTGACCCTGGTCATGATCAGTAAAAAATATTCCAATTCCTTTAAGGAAAACGAATAATCTATCATCTGTTTCCCCTTTATTTTATATATAGTGTAAAATCAGACCAAAGATTCACCATATATGAAACCATCTCGTTTAACATCCATCCACCAAAAAGCATAATTCCTAAAAAAACAGCAACAATCTTAGGAACAAAAGTTAATGTCTGTTCCTGAATAGAAGTTGCCGTTTGAAAAATACTCACGATGAGTCCCACAATTAGGGATAACAACAAAACAGGCGCCGAGGTTTTAATGATTGTATAGAGTCCCGCTCTGACAATCTCGCTTACAACATCAACCGTCATATCAATTCTCCTGTTCTTTCTTTTATTAGTAAAACGTTTTTACCAGATTTCCAATTACTAGATTCCATCCATCTGCAAGAATAAATAATAGTATTTTAAACGGCATGGAAATTGTCGTCGGTGGAAGCATCATCATACCCATACTCATAAGTGTCGATGCAACAACCATATCAATTACAATAAATGGTATGTAGATTAAAAATCCAATGATAAAAGCAGTTCTTAATTCACTGATCAAAAAACTGGGAATCAGAACCGAGTTTGGAATATCTTCAAGTCCTTCAACATCGGATACTTTTGCAATGTCCAGAAACATTCTTACATCCTTAGCCTGTGTCTGTCCATACATAAACTCCCGTAAAGGCTCCATACCCCGTTCCAGTGCTTCTTCCTGTGTGATCTCACCTGCATCAAATGGTTTTACTGCTTCTTCATTGATCTGAGTCAAAATTGGATTCATAATAAAAAATGTCAAAAACAGCGCCAGTGCGATCATGACCTGGTTCGGTGGTGATGTCTGGGTATTTAAAGCAGTTCTGGTAAAATGTAACACGATGATGATTCTTGTAAATGAAGTCAGTGTGATCAGCATGATTGGTGCAAGTGCAATTGCAGTCAGCGTGATCAGAATTCGTAATGAACCTGCTATTTCACCATTTCCATCATCGTATGTTATCGTCAGATTGTTCGCGACATTCAGTTCTTTCAGTTCATCTGCATTTTCTGCAGTTCCTGGTTCATTAATATTAGTCCTGCTATCTTCTGTTCCGGCAACGCCGGTCTCCAGACCTTCTGTTTCAGCTGCGTGGACCGGAATGCTGAGGCTAATAAACAATATGCCTACTATGAACAGCAGGCATAAGCTTTTCCATATGGTCTGAAAATGAATTTCATTCTGTTTCATGAATACTCTCCAAAACAGATCACTCCTTTTTCATGGTAGTGATCTTTTTTGCTTTCTCCAGTATCTCTTTAAAATGTACTGGTTCTATTGGTTCATCAGGTCTGATGTCCAGATCATCTTCCGGAATTTCTGTCAGGTACGTCACTGTATCTTTACATATTGCAATTACAAAATATTTCTTTCCAGTCTGAATGATCTGCAGATATTTATTCGTTGCAATTTTGTAAGTTTCAATGACATGAATATTAGAGCTGTTTATTTTCTGCTTTTGAAAATTTGCGATCCATCGTGTAGAAAAATATGTTACAGCCAGGATCATCAGAAAAATAAACAACACAGTAAAGAACTCTGCTATTGCATTGATACTGCTCCCCGCACTTAACAGCATATCATCCAACTACTTTCTTAACCGCCTCCAGAACTCTGTCTGCCTGGAACGGTTTTACGATAAAATCTTTTGCACCAGCCTGGATAGATTCAATTACCATAGCCTGCTGGCCCATAGCCGAACACATGATGACTTTAGCTCCTGCATCACTTTCTTTGATTTTCTTAAGTGCACCTATCCCATCAAGTTCAGGCATTGTGATGTCCATAAGTACAAGATCCGGTTTTAATTCACTATATTTTTCTATTGCTTTAACACCATTTTCCGCTTCACCCACTACGTTGTAACCATTCTTTGATAAAATGTCTTTGATCATCATTCTCATAAATGCTGCATCATCACAAATCAAAATATTCTTTGCCATATTATTCACTCCTATTCAATCCTATTTTATGATTTCAGTTACCCTGACACCAAAACTCTCTTCAATTACAACAACCTCACCTTTTGCTACAAACTTTCCATTCACCAAAACGTCAATTGGTTCTCCGGCAATTTTGTCCAGTTCGATTATTGTACCTGGTGCAAAGTCCAAAATATCTGATATAGACTTACTTGTTCTGCCAAGCTCTACAGTAACTTCCAAAGGTACATCCATGATCAACCCGATATTTTCTCTTCCGGGTATTCCTGAAAAATCATTATTAAAGCTTTGAAACTGTGCTGGCTGTATATTAATATTTTGTTGCATCTGGGGCATTCCCATATTTGAGGTTCCCATTTGTGGCATCCCCATATTTGGCATTCCCATTTGTGACATCCCCATATTTGGAGGCATCATTGGCGGCATTCCCATATTTGGGGCTCCCATTTGTGGCATCCCCATATTTGGGGCTCCATACTGTGGCATTCCCATGTTCGGTGGTGCCATTTGTGGCATTTCAGCGTATACCGGCTGCGTCGGAACTTCGATCTGCGGTGGAATATACGGCTGTGGCTCTGGTGCAGGTTCTGGTTTTGATCCTGTCTGCTGTCCAATAAACGTATCGTAAAGTGAGCGGGCAAAATCTAAAGGATATAACTGCATGATCGAACTGTCGACCAAATCTCCGATCGTCATCCTGAATGCAATTTTTACGAATGTTTTTTCCAGAAAAGGAGCAATATCCCCTGCCGATTTGTGTTCCTCCAAGTCAATATGGCTCGCAATTGGTGGACTGATATCAATTGTCTGATTTAACATGGATGACAACGAGGTCGCTGCAGATCCCATCATCTGGTTCATAGCTTCAGATATCGCACTTAAATGCAGTTCTGTAAGTTCTCCGTCAGTATTGGTCCCATCTCCACCCATCATCAGGTCAGTAATAATTTTTACATCCTGTTCTTTTAAAACAAGAATATTACTTCCTGAGAGTCCATCTGTATATTGGATTTCAATAAAAACACAGGGCTTCTGATATTGATTGATTACTCCATCCCAGTTTTCCGTTGTTACGACTGGTGTTGTAATATTTACTTTTCTGTTAACCAGGGAATATAGTGTCGTTGCGGAGGTTCCCATACTGATATTGGCAACTTCTCCAATTGCATCTTTTTCTATTTCTGAAAGTATATCCTGGTTATTTCCTGCGCTATCAGATTGCGTTACTGGTGTATCTCCTGAAAGATCCATGCCACTCAACAGCGCGTTTATCTCATCCTGGGACAACATTCCGTCCATGTATTAGTCCCCCTCTCTTACTACCTCTGAGATTCTGACTGCATAAACATCTTTATGCGAACCCGGCAGAGCAGTAAATTTTCTAATATTTCCAACATAAATATCAAGTTCATTATCTATCCTGGAATTTAAACGGATGATATCTCCCACCTGTAAATTGATAAAATCATTTACAGTAACCATGCTTTCTCCCAGAACTGCTTTTACAGGTATCTCAACCTTCTTGATCAGCGATTGAATATAATCATGATAATTTTCATCCGTCGACGCCTGCATAGAAGAAAACCAGTACTTGGTGTTCAATTTATCCATGACATTTTCTAGTGTAAAATATGGAAGACAGATATTCATCATACCTTCCGTATCGCCAATTTTTAGATTTAGCGTTATGATCGCAATCATATCATTCGGCGATATTACCTGCGCAAACTGTGCATTTGTCTCTATTCTCTCCATGATCGGATTGATTTCAATTACATTTCTCCAAGGTTCACGAAGCAGCTGCATACAGATAACTAAAATCTTCTCAACAATTGTCATTTCTATTTCAGAGAACTCTCTTGACTTGTCAAGTGGCTGTCCCTGTCCACCTAACATACGGTCAATCATGGCAAACCCTAAGTTTGCCGATAGTTCCAATATGATAGTTCCCGGTAACGGTGAAAAATTTACCACACCCAGTATGACCGGATTAGATAAGGCATTGGTGAACTCTGAAAAAGTGACTGTTTCCGAACTGGCTACTGCTACCTGAATGTTTTTCCTTAAGTATACAGGTAAGTTGGTGGATAATAATCTTCCATAATGTTCAAAAATAATTTCCAGTGTACGCAAATGCTCTTTTGAAAATTTGGCAGGCCGTTTGAAGTCATAACTTTTTACTTGTTTGTCTCCATCTTTCGGCATATCGTCAACATCAAGTTCGCCGGTACTCAGCGCCTGAAGAAGACTGTCTATTTCGTTTTGCGAAAGGACCTCTCCCACGTCAACCCACCTCCCATCATTCAGTTTTTCAATTCTTTTACTGGAACATTATATCCCGGAATGAAACTTCGAAAATAAATTTCGAATCGAACATCGACTGTATTTTATCAAGAATTTCCTGGCGAAGTCCTGACTGATCAGCCTGAAGTTCTTCGATCGTGTAGGTTCCTATTACTTCAATAATGGCACTCTTGATCAAACTTTCTTTTGTAGAAAGTGTTGCCCCATAACTTTTATAACCTTCATCTTTGATATTCATGGAAAGAGATACTGAAACCAGTGCAAAATGATCCTCTCCATCAGAACCCTTTTGTAGCGGAATCGTCATCTGATCTTCAATATCATATACTTCTATATCTGAAATTGGAACACTTTCAGCAACTTCGCTTTCTCCTGGCAGACTACCAACTTCCAGCTGAAGAATCCCTGCAATATCTGATACCAGTGCTGCTGTTTTGTTTGCAGATCCTACAACACTGAACATCATTATTGACGTCAGTATAATGTTAACGATCAGTAATGCAAGAATAAGAATGGATAATAGGTTCTTTTTCATGTATTTGCTCCCTTAAGTTAATAAGTACTAAGAGTATGATATACTTTTATTTCAACTCTTCTGTTCTTTGCCCTTCCCTCAGGAGTGGCATTGTCAGCGATTGGTACATATTCTCCCCTTCCAGAGTGTTTAATCATGGATGGGTCAATATTTGTATTTTGAATAATATAGTTAAACACTGAAAGTGCTCTAAAACTGCTGAGTTCATCATTATTCGCGAACTGTGAGTTGTTAATCGGAACGTTGTCAGTATGTCCTTCCACTTCTATGATACTTTCAGAATATCGTTCTAAAATTGTTCCTATTTTACCCATTAACGGAAGTGATGCCTCTTTTAACTGTGCTTTTCCCGAATCAAATAATAGGGCTCCGTTCAGCGTGAGCTGCACATATTCAGATGTGAAATCAATGTCAACCTCTGCACCAATGTCCTGTTCTCCCAGTGCCTCGGCTATTTTTTCAGCAAGCTGTTCAGACTCTTCAAGTTTTTCTGCCTGAACCTCTTCCATTGCGCCCTGCATTTCTTTATCGCCATCTTCTGATTTGCCCATGCTGGTAAAATACTGGTCTAGCTGATTAAGTTGACTAACTCCATTTCCAATCAGCATTCCCTCTCCAATGGATGAACCACCTGCTTCAAATATACTGAACGTATTCGAAAAAGATGCTGCAACAAGTTCATATTTTTGTGCATCAACAGTAGACATGGAAAATAAGAGAACAAAAAAGCAAAGAAGAAGGTTCATCAGATCACCAAAGGTCGCCATCCAGGCCGGGGCGCCAGGTGATGGTAATTCTTCCTGTCTTTTAGCCATCTATATCGCCTCCCGTCTCCGGTGTGTCAGTCTTTCTTTGTGACGGAGATAAGAATGATTTCAATTTTTCTTCAATAACTCTCGGGTTTTCTCCTGCCTGAATCGACAGAAGTCCTTCTATCATGATTTCTTTTGTCATGATCTCTGCACCATTGTTCGATTTCAGTTTTGATGAGACAGGTGCGCATAACCAATTGGCAAGAAGTGATCCATATAATGTCGTAATTAATGCAATCGACATATTTGGTCCGATTGCAGCTGCATCAGACATATTCTGAAGCATATTGATCAGCCCGATCAATGTTCCGATCATACCCCATGCAGGACCCATACCGCCTAGCTGATCCCAGAAACCAATTTTGCTCTTATGTCTGGCATCTATACTAACAAGTTCCGTTTCCATAATCGCTCTTACCAGATCCGGGTCCGTTCCATCAACAATCAAAAGAATCCCTTTTTTCAGGAATTCATCATCAAGATCTCCAGCAGCCTCTTCTAAAGAAAGAAGCCCTTCTTTTCGGGCAACATTTGATAAATCTATAATCTTTTTAATAATCTCGGATGTGTTTGATTTTGGTGCTTTAAATATAAGTGTGATACTTTTTAAAGATGATACATATTCTTTTAAGGAATAAGATGCAAGCATAACACTGAAGGAGCCCCCCAATGTAATATATATCGAGGGAAGATCTACAAAGTTACCAAGAGCCGCAAATCCCTGATCACCCGAAGCAATTCCATATATAATTAATCCAAAGCAAAGTAATAAGCCGATTACTGAAGCTATATCCACAGTCGCACCAATCATTTTGCATTAATTTGCAAAAATTTCCTTTCTATACAATTTTACAAGATTTTTTATCTCTTGTCTACTTTCTTTTACAATAATTTTCTTGCCGTTCGTAAAGGAAATCACTGTATCCGGCGTCTCTTCAACCATCTCGATCAGGTCCGCATTTATCAGTATAACTTCACCGTTTATCCTTGTTACATCTATCATAGTGGCCTCCTTTAAGATTTTAAACTCTTCAAAAAGTGTTATTTTCTATTATCAGTATAATACAGATATAAAAATAAGGGAACCAGTTTATGTGAACCAGCTCCCTTATTTATATTTATACATTTTACATCACTCTATTATTTCTTATCTCTTCAGGTTAACAAGTTCTTCAAGCATTGTATCCGAAACAGTAATAATTCTACTATTCGCCTGGAACCCTCTTTGTGTTGTGATCATTTCTGTAAATTCTGAAGAAAGGTCAACATTACTCATTTCCAGAACACCTGTGGACATATAACCACCGTCTGCTGATACATCTGAGCCTATGCCATCGAACTCACCTGAGTTCAGTGTTGCCGAGTACAGATTGTCTCCTTCTTTTTCAAGACCGGATGGATTCGAGAACTGTGCAACAGCAATTTGTCCCAACAGTCTTGTCTGTCCATTATCGTATGAAGCATAAATCATACCATTGTTCTGAATTGCGACACCTGACAGATCTCCTACTTTTCTACCAGTTCCATATCCATCGGTATCACCACTTTTTGCAGCAACTGTTGAAGTTCCGTTATTATTCAAATTGGTAGAAGTTGCAAAGTCTACTGTAATGTTTGAAAAATTTCCATATGGCATTAACAATGACACCGAAGTCGTTGTAGCCGATCCATTAATCCCTGCAAACGTTCCGTCACTGGTACTATAGCTAACAATCGCTCCTTCATATCCCATAAACGTAATTTGATTATTATTTGCATTATCAGCTATCGTGTCTAGATTTGGTACTGTCGGACCATTTTGAATAATCGTTGACATTTTAACCGGTGTTCCGGCTGGATACTCTACATAAGAATCTAAAAATTCATTCACGTTGCTGAATCCATACAGTGTTGCAATTTTAGCGACATCGTCTGAATATACCACTGGGTCTGTTCCAGTAGCAAGATCATCCAGATTGACTGCGGTTGCAGAACCAATCTGATACTGTGTTGGAGTAATCGTAAGGCTTGCCGCCTGCGCTGTAACAGGCGTCGTATATGCTTGATACGTTCCAAGCGTAATATCTGGATACTGATCCATAACTGACACATTTTTAGAATCAAGAATATCACTTAATTTAAGACCATACTGTCCATCTGCCTGTTCAGTCATCTTAAGTTTTGCAGTATAGCTATAACCTAGATTGTCATAAAATGTCAGATTCATTGTCTTTCCGCTTGTACTTGTCGCATCTGTATCGTTTTTATCAATTATACCCGATACATATGCTCTTGATGTTGCCTCTGCGGTATAAGTCATATTTTCAGCACTCATGATTCGAAGTGCTGTTACAGTATCTTTTTTGATCTCAAGTCCTGTTTCATCCACGCCCCAGCCCATTACATTGTATCCATTGCTGGACATCGCCAGGTTACCGGCAGCATCCACATAGAAGGAACCGTCACGCGTAAAGAAATTACTTGCACCGTCACTCACTACAAAAAAAGCATCTCCTGTAATTTTGATGTCAAAAGGATTCCCCGTTGTCTGTGTTGCTCCTGCTGTTGTGATCGAAGTGCTGATCGCGCCTGATTTTACACCAAGACCGATCTGTTTTGCATTGGTACCAGCGGTACCCGTCGTTGCGTTTGGACCAGATGCGCTCTGCGTCGTCTGGTACATCAACTCGCTAAATGTAATCGAGCTAGATTTATACGCAACCGTATTGACGTTGGCAATATTATTACCTATAACGTCCATTTTGATCTGGTGTGTTTTAAGTCCTGATACACCAGCATATAATGATCTCATCATAATAAAATGACCTCCTGAAATTAGTATCTGTAGTCCGTTTTGCCCCTTCTGTCATTCGGGGGCGATCAGCTTCCATAAGGTCCAGCTAATTAATAACGGCTCCATCGATATTAGTAAATATGTTCTCATTTGTTTCTGTTTGATCCATTGCTGTTACAACTGTCTTATTTGGAATATTTACAATAAATGCCAGTTGATCTACGATCACAAGTGAATCTTTGATTCCCTTTTCACCTGCTTTGTTGGCACCTTCGTTCAAACGTTCAAGCTGTTCACTTGTCAGTTCAATGTTCCTGTCAGCCAGTCTGTTCACTGCATGTTTAGAAAACTTAACTTCTGATGTATCCTGCCAGGTCTTCTGATTCAGTATCTCCTGAAAAGTCTTACCGTCTTTTGTCGTTACCGGTGTGTTTTTCGTGACTTTATTCTGATTCAGGTACTGATCCTGCAGTTGTTCAATGGATAAGTGCTGTCCATAATTGATCTGCATTCTTTTTCCCTCCTCCATGAGGAAATCATAGTCTGTTCAGATTATGCTTTTTCCTCCTGTGCAGCTTCAAGCTCTTTGATCTTGCTCACATAACTCTGTAATAATGTTAGTGCATCAGAAGCTATAAATTCTTTCTGATAATCCGTCATATCCGAATAAATCGTATTCAATTCTGTGATTTCTGTCTTATTACTAAGTGTTGTGTTCGCTACGGTAGGAAGTTTTGCAAGCCGTGATACAAGATCCTGTGCCATTTCGTATGCTTCCATATAGTCCGGATCCACAATACTGTCCAGATCATCAATGGAATAAAGTGATCCTTTAATAGAAAGATATGCTTTATTATTTTCTACCTGTACATAATCAACTTTTCCATACACATAATCTGTATTTCCTGTAGTTGCATTTGTAACTTTCATATAAACATTTTCACCAACTAATGCGGAAGCTCTCTGAATGCTGACGTTTGAATTCATATTCTGCATCTGCTCCAGTTCGGAAAATGTTGCATACTGGGAAACATATTCAGTATTTGATGTAGGTTCCAGTGGGTCCTGGTATTTCATCTGCGCTACCAAAAGTTGTAAAAAATCTTCTTTGTTTACTGTATTTGTACTTGATGTCTTCTCTGCTGATAACGATGTTGAGGATGCCGTAGTCTGCTGAATGACACCATCTGTTACTGTTGCTATCAAACTCATGTTTACTCCTGTCTGCATGCTTAGAACTACTTGCATGCGTCTCGTTTGTTTTACTGGCTACTTCTCGCCAAAATGCCAACGTGGTTCATTATGCTTCCAATTCAATTGTTGTGCCATTTTGTTTCATCATCTGAACCTGTAGAATTTCTTCTGTACTTAATTCTTCTTCATCTTCCAGTTCACTTAATACAACTCTTCTTCTGTTCCTTGTTGTATCTGCTGCCTGTTCTTCCCGTTCATCATTCTGCCACTGGCCGCCTTGCTCCATAGCTCTTTCAAATTCATGGCTCGCTATTGTTACTTCTACGGCTTCAATCTTTACGCCCTGCTCTTCAAGTGTCGTTTTCAGCTGAACTACCTGTTGTTCAATTGCATTTTTAACTTCTTCATTTTGTGCAATGAACTGAGCGGTAACTGCACCATTTCTAAGTGTAAGCTGTAAGTTGATATTGCCCAGACTCGCCGGTTGCAGTTGTATCTCCATTTCAGTCACTCCTGGTGATACATTCATTTTGATATATTCAATCATCTGATCACTGATCTGCTGAGCCGGAGTTGTTGCCGTATATGTTGCTACTGGCTGGGTCATGGTAGTATTGATATTACCATTCAGTGTGTTGATCTGATTTTGCAAAAATCCCTGATTTCCTTCAGTATTATTTTTGCTGTTCGTTTCCTTTTCCAGCTGTCCGTTCAGTAGCTTGGAATCATTCTGTCCAGCAAGCTGGTTTTCTTTGCCATCTTGTCCTCCAGATGTTGTTGCTTCCTCATTTGATGTCTGCAATTTTTCTGAACTAAGCATTGTCTGATCTTCATCTGTTATTTCTATCTGATCAGTAACTTCTTTTGTTTCTGCTAGCTGTATCTCTTTCTTAGACACATTCAACAGATTTTCCATAGTTTTGTCGGACAATGTCGTTGTGTTTTCATCACTCACTTCATTCTCACTTAATTCATTACCATCCACGATAATGTTTTCCGACTGTACCACTGTCTCAAGTGTTACTTCTTCGGTTTTTAATACTTCCTGCATTAAATCCTGCAGTTGTTCCGGCGATAACGATAGTTCCTCCTGTACCTGGCTGAAAATATCCTGTACCTGACCAAGCAATGTATTGAGGCTGTCCAATAATTCACCATTTGTTACAAGTGATAGCAATTCTCCTTCTCCTGAAACTTCTACAACTAATTTTGTTAACATTTCAGGCTGTAGTAGCATAAGAGGTGTTATGTCAAGATTTTGCATTGCCAGCTCTATTTCTTCTTTCGTTACACCAAGTTCTTTTGCAATTTCTTCAACAAATTGCTCTGTTTTGCTGCTGAGTTCATCCTGCACTTCATCTTTTAAAGCATCATTTTCAACAGGCATTTTACTTTCAACAGCTTCGTCGCTCATTTTTTGCGGAATATCTTTTTTACTGACATAATCTTTTGTCGAAAAAGATTCCACTCCCGTGTCGGTCGCTTTATTCTGTGCTTCTGACGAATTTGTTTTCATATAATCAGAAAAGGAAACGATACTTCCTGCATCCTGCTGATTTCGTGACATCGAAACGCCAATGCTCATTAAAGACTGTCCAACACCGGAAATTTGTGTACCGGTCATGTTCTTTCTCCTTTCTTCGGTTTTCAATGTTCTTTGAATCTATAATATCCTTACGGTTATTATTATAATTAATATCGGATAAAATATGAAAATCCTTAACTGTCAGGTTCCATTATTTTAGTAATTTTTGAAGCAACTTCCGGGTCCATGGCTCCAAGTATTTTCCCTCTGTTCTGGGTATCCATTACACCGAGTATTCTGGCTGCTAGATCAAGATTATCTGTCATGGCTTCAAAGATCGTTGCTGCCTCTTTAGGCTTCATCTCAGAATATGCGTTGGCATAATCTGTCACTTCCTTGCTCTCTTCCAATTGTACAACTACCTGTTTATATAAATATTCTGCTGTAGTAGGATCCATTGACTCGTAATATTTTTTATATTCTTCCGCACCCGGTCCATTTTCCGCATAAATGACTTCTTCATAAAATTCATTCTTAATCCGTTCAAATTCCACCTGATTGTCTTCAAATGTCTTTAGTCTTTCAATTTCCGCTTTCAGACTTTCGATATCTTCTGTATAAGTAGTTCCTGCAGTCTGCGCCTGTGCTAACTGTTCTTCAAGCATTTTTATCTGGTCAACTGCTTCTTTCAGACTGGAATAACCGTAGTAATCTTCCTCGTCTTCTGTTCCTGCTCCTGTCATTTTTTCTTCCGGTAATATCATACTTACAACAGGAATATCTTCCATCAGTGGTCTTAATACGTCTGATCCGAACCCACCAACATCAAGTTTTATTAAAAGAGCCAGAATGCCAAGCCAGATCAATACTATGATCAGCGTGATCAGAACTGTAGAAACAGGTCTGGACTCATCATCATCCAACTGTGCTTCTTGCGAAGCAAGCTCTTTTGCCTTTTGTTTTGCCTCTTTTTTTTGCTGTTTTGTTTCTTCCTTCAGTTTTTTCTTTTCTTCCCTGATCTGTTTTTTATCAACGACTTCCTGATCCATATCTGGGTTCAAATTTTCTCTCGCCATATCCTATAGCCATGCCCTTTCTAAAAGTCCGTGCGAAAGTATTCACGATTACTTCATTGCATGCAGACCAGTTTTAATCTTCTGATTGTTCCGATTCTTTTCCGGTCTCAGACTGCTCATTTATTTTTTTACCGAACCGATAACTTGTAAGCTGATCGATCTCTTTACTTTCACCTGCATTCAGTTCTTTTATGAATACATCAAATGCTTTTTCCTTCAGGTTCTCATGTGTTTTTCGTTCCTGCATCAGCTCGGTCATCTTCTGCCTGGCTTCTTCAAGCTTTTTTTCTGCAAACCTGACCTTCAGGATCTGTTCTTCTATCATACCTTCCATTTTGCTGATTGCATCTCTTGCCTCTATGATCTTTCTGACTTTCAGATTTTCATGAAGGAGTTTTCGCATTTCATTTTCGTAAGATCTTTTTCTGGAATTTAGCTTTTTCAGATGGTCTTCTTCTTCATTTAAAGCCATTCTGGCTTGTGCGAATTCCAATTTTGCCTGTTCTTCCATCTGATTTTTAATATCCAGTATGTTCTGCATCCTGTATTTAAATTTTGCCATACTTTGTTTCACCCGGATCAGCTTTCAAAAATTGCTTCCATCATAGTCACCGATTCATCAAAATCAAACTTTTCATCTACATCCTGCATTAAGAACGCATTCACTTCTGTTATTTTAGCGATTGCATGGTCAATTGATGGATTTGATCCTTGTTTATATGCTCCGATGTTGATCAGATCTTCTGCCTCATTATAAGTCGCCAGAACATTTTTAAGTTTTCCTGCTGCTGCTTTATGTTCCTTTGTCGCGATCTGGCTCATACATCTTGAAATGCTCTGTAATATATCAATTGCCGGATAATGATTCTTATGACCAAGCTTTCTGCTGAGCATAATATGCCCATCCAGTATACTTCTTGCCGTATCTGTTATAGGTTCATTAAAATCATCACCATCAACAAGTACTGTATAAAGCCCTGTAATCGAACCTTTTTCAGATCTCCCTGCACGTTCCAGAAGTTTCGGCATTTCCGAATATACACTTGGTGGATATCCTCTTGTTACAGGCGGTTCTCCGCTCGCAAGTCCGATTTCCCGCTGTGCCATTGAAAAACGTGTCAGAGAATCCATCATTAGAAGAACATCTTTCCCCTGATCTCTGAAATACTCAGCAATTGCTGTTGCTGTTTTTGCTGCTTTATTTCTTTCTAGCGCCGGTTTGTCAGATGTCGAAACAACAACGACTGATCTGCGCATGCCTTCTTCTCCAAGATCTCTTTCAATAAATTCACGAACTTCTCTTCCACGTTCACCAATCAAAGCGATTACATTGACATCTGCTTTTGTATTTCTGGCAAACATACCCATTAGTGTTGATTTACCTACACCAGATCCTGCAAAAATACCGATTCTCTGTCCTTTTCCGACAGTGATCAGTCCATCCACTGCTTTTACACCAAGTGGCAGGACTGTATCTATGAGTGTACGTTTCATCGCATCAGGTGGTGGTGCTTCTACCGGATACGCTTCACCTCCATTTAGAGCAGACCCATCAAACGGCCTGCCCAGGCCGTCAAGTATTTTTCCAAGCAATTCATCACTTGCACGGATCGATAATGGAACGCCAATATTCTCGACCATGCAGCCAAGGCCGATCCCTTCTACAAGTTCGTAAGGCATCAGAAGCGTTTTGCCATCTTTAAATCCAACTACTTCAGCCAGTACCGACTGTTCAGAATCTTTTCCAGTATATATTTTACACAAATCCCCTAGTTTTGCCTCGGGTCCCGCAGATTCTAAAGTCAGACCTACAACATTCAGCAGTTTTCCAAGCTGTCTGTAATAGGTTCTGTTCTTTACCTCTAAATATTTTCGAACGTCAATTTCCTGTTTCAAAATCACCGACCACCTTATTTTTTCTTGTCAAAGGATAATAGTCTTAATTCTTTTGCCAGCCCATCAAGCTGTGTATCAATACTACAGTCAAATATGCCCCCTCCAGTTTCCACCATGCACTGTCCCTGTGAGAGCGTAAGATCTTTAATTATTTCTACTGTTGAACTACCTGATACCATCTCCATGATCAATTCACGCTTTTCCACAAGATATAAATAATCTTCCGACGCAGTATGAATAATGAAGTCACGGTTTGCTTCACTGCCAGCAATAATATTCTGTAACGAGAACAGGATGACCGAACGAAACCTGGATAGGTCTGTCTTGAAAATATGCTCATAAATATCTGTCAGTGTATCAATAAAAACGGGTTCAAGCTCTGAGACCTGTTTCTGATATTCTTTTTCTAACTGTTTCTTCAATTCCTGAAGTTTTACTTCTTCTTCCTTTAAAATCTGGTTTGCTTCCTGCTGACCTGCATCCAGCCCTTTCTGATATCCTTCCTGATAAGCATTCTGTCTGATCGTTTCAGCTTCTCTCGCTGCATCAGCAAGCATACTGTCAGCCTTAAGTCTCGCTTCTTCTGCAATTTCTTCAGCAGATGGACCACTATAGACTGGTTCCGCTTTAATGACATTGGAAAAAGGCATTCCTGCCATTTGTTCCGTATGATCAGAATCGTCCAGCAATGCCTCTACTGCATATGCATCCAGCCCTTCCGCAAACCGGTTCTCGCTTTCAGCATCTTTTATTTCATTTTTCATAATTTCACGCAAATGGCTGATCTTGATCTCCATCTGCTCATTCGAATCTATAATCCTTTTTTCATCACCATGTAATACTACATACCCTGATTTGAATAAATTACTAGACAATAATCTCGTCACCTCCGCCTCGTGAGATAACAATTTCAGCAGAGTCTTCCAGTTTTCTGATAATGTTTACGATCTTCTGCTGTGCTTCCTCAACATCTTTCATACGTACAGGTCCCATGAATTCCATATCTTCTTTGATCATAACAGCAAGACGTTTTGAAAGGTTATTAAAGATCGCAGCCTGAACCTGTTCATTCGAACCTTTCAGTGCAATTGCAAGATCATTGTTGTCAACATCTCGGAGCACACGCTGGATCGCTCTGTCATCAAGAAGCAGTACATCCTCGAATACGAACATTTTTTTCCTGATTTCATCAGCAAGTTCGGGTTCTTCAATTTCAAGACTTTCCATAATATGTTTTTCGGTTCCTCTGTCGACTGCATTCAGAATCTCAACGACAGCATCTACACCACCAATAATGGTGTAATCCTGATTCACTAGCGAAGCAAGTTTTGATTCAAGTACTTTTTCAACTTCTTTAATAACATCCGGGCTTGTGCGGTCCATCATTGCAATACGTTTTGCAACGTCTGCCTGTCTGTCCGGCATCAAGGACGAAATAATCGAAGATGACTGTGATGGAGACAGATAGGAAAGGATCAGGGCAATTGTCTGCGGATGTTCATCCTGTATAAAGTTCAGAAGCTGAGACGCATCTGTCTTTCTGATAAATTCAAAAGGTTTGACTTGCAGGGAAGCTGTTAGTTTTCCAATAACATCCATTGCTTTATCAGAACCAAGTGCTTTTTCAAGCAGTTCTTTAGCATAACCAATACCACCCTCTGCAATATACTGCTGTGCAAGACAGATCTCGTAAAACTCATTTATGACAGCGTCTTTGATCTGTGGTGTAATGCTTCTTGTATTTGCGATCTCTAGTGTCAGTTCTTCTATTTCTTCTTCCTTAAGATGTTTAAATACCAGTGCTGATTTTTCCGGTCCAAGTGCGATCAGGAGTATCGCTGCTTTTTGTATCCCTGTGATCTTATCTTCACTATATCTGGCCATGGCTTACCCCCAATCTTCATTCAGCCAGTTACGTAACAGATTTGCAACTGCCTCCGGATTTTCTTCTACAAATTTCTCTATCATTTGTCTTGCCTGTGACTTTGTTTCCATCTCAATATCTTCAAGAAGTACAGATGGTGTGGACTGCAACAGGTTCTCAACTGACAATTCTTCTTCAACAGCCTGTGATTTTGCCGATTTCATGCTCTTAAGCACAACAAATACAAGCAGTCCAAGAATAATAACGATCAATGCGATCTGAATGACATCCGTCAGTCCGATTTGCGTAGTCTGGCTGTCAACGAACATTGGTTCTTCATATGCTACGATCGTGATATTTTCAGTGGAAATACCAGTCGCGTTTGCTACCATCGTGATAAATTCTTCATCCACTGTTACTCTTGTACGCTCTGAATTAGCGAGTTTATATTCATTCCAAGTGATTCCATCAAGCAATCCCTGATCCTGTGCATCCTCTTCATTCAGAACCCTATACTGAATCGCTGCAACCGAAAGAGAAGAATCATCATATACGATCGCTCCTGCAGGTGTTGTCTGATTTGTAATCGTTTCGTTTGGCAGGTAATCTCTTGATTCTTCCGTTACAGAATCACTGCTGTACTGATTATCCTCATATACGTAAGTGGTTTCTGTATTTGAATCTGTACCTGGCACCCCACCGCTTCCACCTGTGGAATCAGACTGATAGACATCCTCATGGCTTAGAACACCCTGCGTCTGTCCATCTGCCGGTGTATAATTATGTTCTGTAATATCTACAGATGAAAAATCGATCTTTAAATTGGTCGCGACCTCAACATTATCAAACTCATTTGTTCCCAGAAGAACTTTTTTTACTTCATTTTTAACCAGATTCTCTGCCTGCTGTTTTACAGTCAACTGGCTGCTGGCTGACCCTGCCAGTGTAAAATTATCTTCTCCGGAAAACAGAAGATTACCAAGTGTATCAATGATTGTAATATTCTGTGTTGTTGTATTTCCTAATGCTGTTGCTACAATACGTGCAATGGAGGCTGCTGCTTCATCCGGCATCTCTCCGTCAATTTCCAAAATAATAGATGCAAATGATTCTTCTTCCTCTGCGATCAAAGTCCCATCATTTTCAGGAATAGAAAGCTGTACATTCGCGTTCTTAACAAACTCATATGCAGCAAGATCTTCTTCCAGCCTGCTTTCGCAATACAGCTGATATCTTTTTTCTTTATCTGATTCTGTTGTACTGAACCCTCCTGCAAAAACATTCTCAATGTCATAACTTGCAGTCGGAATATTATTTGCTCCAAGCAAGAGGTTCGCATCCGAGATCTGATCTTTTATGATTGAGATCTGTAACCCGTCATCCGAAACAATATAGTCAAGTTCAGCGCCCGCAAGAAGGTCCGTAACGACAGATGCCTCTTTTGTTGATTCGCTTGAAACCAGCAAAACATACTGCGGTCTGGTAAGAACAGTCACCAGAATTCCAAGTAACAAAACAACACCTGCTGCCACACAGATGATCAGTGTTTTTTGTTTTGATGTGAATTTATTCCACCATTCAATCAGCCTTTTCGGGATTTCTCTGATCCTGTCTGCCATTGCTCAATTATCTCCTTCAATTCAAATACTTCTTAATCGGGGCAGTCTGCAATGAATTAAATCTGCATCTGCATGATCTCCCTATAGGCTTCTATAAATTTATCTCTCACCGCAACAGTATACTGAAGACTTGTAGAGGCTTTTTGCAGTGCGATTGACAAATCATGTGTATTATCTGTTACACCCATTGCAAATTTTATTTCTTCATTTTCTGCTTCCGAAAGATAGGTGTTTGTCGTTTTAATGTTATCAATTGCAGAACTCAGCATGCTGTCAAACATGTTCTCACTGCCTGCAACCGCACCCGACTTCGTTTTTGCTGTATCTGCTGCAGCTTTAATTGCGCCTGAACCGACCTGGTATAATGATGAAATGTCCATATCATTCCTCTTTCCTATATTTGTGATTTTGTCAGACTAATCAATTAATTACTCATCTCCAGTCCCTTTAATGCAATCGATTTACTTGCTGTAAATGCTGTCGCATTCGCTTCAAAAGCTCTGCTTGCATCAATAAGGTTCGTCATTTCTGTCACAATATTGACATTCGGATAAGTAACATAACCGTCATCGTCGGCATCGGGATGGGATGGATCATATACTTTATTCCCTTCAGCATTGTCATCCTCATAAACACCACTGACTTTTACACCCTTACCAGAATACCGGTCTGAAGCATCGTTCAAGACTCTGCTGAACGGTGTCTGGGAATCCTTCTCTGCAAAAGTAACAACTTTTCTTCGATAAGGTGTCCCATCTTCTGTTCTTGTAGTATTTGCATTTGCTATATTCTCTGATATGATATCCATTCTGTATTGCTGTGCTGTCAGCCCAGATGCGTTGATATCAAATGATGTAAACATTCCCATATGGATTCTCCTTCCACTCCAAAATTACTTCATGACCATTTTTAAATTGGAAAATTCCTGATTTGCGCTCTGAACAAGTCCATTATATTTTAATTGATTTTTTACAAGTGTCACATTCTCTGTCTGAATGTCGACATTATTCCCGTCAAGACGATAGGAAACGCTGTCATAATCAGTATAAGTTCTTGCCTGAAGGTCCCTGGATTTTAGATCTGCGACTTTTGCATCCACCGACTCATATCTGGATACTTTCATGGCTTTTTTTAATTCGCCTTCAAAAGATATATCCTGTCGTTTATATCCGGGCGTATCTGCATTTGCTATATTATTTGTGATTGCTTCATTGCGAAGCCATGCGGCATCTGCTGCCTTATCTAGAACATTGATATAATTATATACACTGGAGTTGATCATTCCCTACCTCCTATCGTTTGCCTCATTCATTTTAAACTATCCCATCATTAATATATTATAAAGAATTCCGGGGAAAACACAATACTTTTCAACAAAAAACACCTTATCTAGTATAATAACATTTCTTAGGCACAAAATATACAAAAAAAATAAAAGGATTTACTGAATCTCTCCACTAAATCCTTTTATCGTCTGAATATCCTTATTCCATGATTCTATTTCTTTTTCTTTAATTTTTCAATTTCATCGAACACAACATCATTAATTACTTTGATATATGTTCCCTTCATTCCTGAAGATCTTGATTCAATTACACCTGCACTTTCAAATTTTCTAAGTGCATTTACAATGACTGAACGAGTAATCCCTACTCTGTCAGCAATCTTGCTTGCCACAAGAATTCCTTCCATACCATCCAGTTCATCAAAAATATGTGTGATTGCTTCTACTTCGGAAAATGATAGTGTACTGATCGCTGATTTTACAACTGCGATCTTTCTTCCTTCTTCTGCACTCTCTTCGTTCACCGCGCGAAGCATTTCGAGACCTACTACTGTCTGTCCATACTCACAAAGAATAATGTCGTCGATATCATACTGTTTTTCAACTTTGTAAATAAACAAAGTACCGAGACGTTCTCCTGCTATATCAATTGGTGTAATAATTGCATGAAATCTTCTGACATCCGTGTTTTCAAAGCCAAGTGTAGAAAGATTTACATTCTCTTTGGTCGAAAGCACCGCCAGCAGACGTTCATTTAATAACGGGTCGATAAAATTACCAACCTCATCTTTAATCATTTCACGAAGAGTTTCGATTCCCTCATTCTCCCCCACACCGAGAACTTTACCTTTCTTACTGATTACAAGAACATTGGAATCCAGTATATCCCTCATAACACAGCAGATGTCATTAAATATGACTTTGCTTGAATTGTTGTTATGAAGCAGTTTACCGATTTTACGCGTCTTGTCTAATAATTGCACACTACTCAATTTTTTTTCCTCCAATTCTCATGAAATCAAATCAATCCCCTTCTAATTACAGACATTTTATCATACAAATACAAGAATTTCAACAAATATAACTATTTATTCATGGTTTTTTCAACAATTCTTTCTTTTATATGTCCACACTGCTCATCTGCACATACAAGTTTGTTTCCTTTTTCCAGCATAATTCCTCCACACAGTTCACATTTTTCTTCCGAAGGTTTTTGCCATACCATAAAATCACAGTTCGGGTTGTCGATGCAGCCATAATATCTACGGCCTTTTTTTGTCTTTCTGATTACAATGTCCTTGCTACATTTCGGACAGGCGATCCCCGCCTTTTCTAAATATGGCTTTGTAAATCTGCAGTCCGGAAACCCTGGACATGCAAGAAACTTGCCATGCGGTCCATACTTGACCACCATCATCCTGCCACATACATCACACGCCTCATCCGATACTTCATCTGCAATTTCCACTTCCGCAAGCTCTTTTTCCGCAATTTGAACCGCTTCATCCAAATCTGGATAAAAATTAGATATTACCGTTTTCCACGCAACAACACCCTCTTCTACTTTATCAAGAAGTGCTTCCAGATTTGCTGTGAAATCCACATCTACCAGACTCGGGAAAGCCTCTTTCATAATACGGTTCACTACTTCTCCCAATTCAGAAATATATAGATTTTTATTTTCTTTTATCACGTATCGACGTGCTATGATCGTGGTGATCGTTGGTGAATAAGTACTCGGGCGGCCAATGCCAAGTTCTTCTAGTGATCTGACCAGTGATGCTTCGGTATAATGAGCCGGTGGCTGCGTAAAATGCTGTTTTGGTTCAAATCCAAGATTTTCTAAGATATCACCTTTTTCAAGAGAACCCAGTAACAGGTTGTTATCTTCTTTCTCATTGTCTTCATTTGTATATACACTCATAAACCCATCAAATAATACTTTAGATGCTGAAATGTTAAAACGATATTCACTTGCTTTTATTTTGACAGAAGTCGTTTCATGAATTGCCGGAGTCATACAACTAGCCACAAAACGTTTCCAGATCAGCTGATATAGTCTGAACTGATCACGTCCAAGGGATTCCTTGAGTGAGAATGGTGTTCTTGAAATATCTGTTGGTCTGATCGCTTCATGAGCGTCCTGTACCTTCTTTGTACTTTTTGATTCTTTCATTTCTTCAGCAGCGTATTTGGGTCCATATTGACTGGATATATATTCTCTTGCATGTATTGCTGCCTCATCTGAAATTCTGACTGAATCAGTTCTGAGATAGGTAATGATGCCGACCGTACCTAATCCTTTTACATCGACACCTTCATATAACTGCTGTGCAAGACGCATCGTCTTTTGTGTAGAAAAATTCAGGACCTTACTTGCTTCCTGCTGTAATGTTGAAGTCGTGAAAGGAAGTGGTGCTTTTTTGACTCGTTCCCCTTTCTTCACATCAGCAACTTCGAACGGCTTTCCTTTTAATTCTTCCAGTATCTTATTCAGCTCATCTTCTGACGAAATCTGAAGTTTGCCCTGCTCTGTTCCATGGAACTTTGCGATCAATGGCTTTTTTTCCTGTTTTCCTTTTAGCTGTGCATCCAGTGTCCAATATTCTTCAGGGATAAATGCATTGATTTCTTCTTCTCTGTCACAAATGATTCGCAGTGCAACAGACTGCACTCTTCCTGCACTCAGTCCCCTTTTTACCTTTGCCCATAAAAGTGGTGAAATCTTATATCCCATCATCCTGTCCAAAATTCTTCTTGCCTGCTGTGCATCGACAAGATCCATATCAATTTCTCTTGCATTTTTGAGGGAATCTTTTACTGCGTTTTTCGTTATTTCGTTAAATGTAATTCTGTATACTTTTTTATTAGAGAGTTTGAGCGCTTCATGTAAATGCCATGATATCGCTTCCCCTTCACGGTCAGGGTCAGTCGCAAGATAAACTTTTTCTGCCTTCTTGACCAGCTTTCTTAAATTCGCAAGAATATCACCTTTTCCACGGATCGTAATATATTTTGGTTCATAGTCATGTTCCACATCAATCCCCATCTGACTTTTCGGAAGATCTCTTACATGTCCATTACTTGCTGCTACTTCATAGTTAGGTCCTAAAAATTTTTTAATTGTCTTAACTTTTGCTGGTGATTCCACGATCACTAGGTATTTTGCCATTCTGTAATCCCCTATTCCTGATACTAAATTTCCGGATATTTTATCTCGTCTCTATAGTAAATTTGACTGTATTCGTATGCAATTGCTATCATTCAGTAATCGTGAAAAACTATACACTAAATTATCCACCGTTGCAAGACAATTATTATTTTTTAATATTTTTTTCTTAAAATATCGGTTCGATCTATGGCCCAACTTTAAAGTAATGGCTTCCTTCCCGTCCAATCATACCTTTTAACTGAAGCGAAAGCAAACAGGTCATTAATTGCTGCAGACTCATACCTGGCACACAGCTTCTGCATCGATCAAGCAATATTTCAAGAGATAGTGGAACATAATCCGTTTTCTGCAGAATTGTTTTTTCTATCTCCGGCAAGTGTTCCATTCTAATACCCGTCCCACTGTCATTTTCTTGTTGTACCGATTCAGAATCATAAAAAGCATCTCCATACAATTCTTTTAAGACCTCTCTTGGTGAGATCGCCATACCGGCTCCCTGTCTGATCAGTCTGTTGCACCCACTGCTAAGAGAATCCGTTACCCTGCCCGGAATTGCAAAAATATCTCTGCCCTGCTCCAGCGCCATATCTACCGTGATCAGTGTACCACTTTTTTCTTTTGCTTCTATTACTAATATCGCATCTGCCAACCCACTTATGATTCTGTTTCTGGGTGGAAAAAGAGAAGGCATCGGTTGGGTATCAGGCAGATATTCCGATATCACTCCTCCTCTTTCACATATTTGTTCATATAATTGTCTGCTTTCCGGTGGATAACAAATATTACAGCCACAACCAAGTACTGCGAATGTCTGTCCTCCATGATCAATTGCCGCCTTCTGGCTTATCCCATCGATCCCTCTGGCCATTCCACTGATGATCTGGATTCCGGCATCAGCAAAAGCACCTGCAAACTGTCCCGCAATGACTCGTCCGTATTCCGTACAGGTTCTGGCACCAATCACTGCAATCGTTCTGCCTCCATGGTCGGGCAGCTTTCCTTTTACATACAGCGCATATGGTGCATCCGGGATCATACGTAGTTTCTCAGGGTAGTCAGGATCTCCCAAATGATAGAACTTTATTTTTTGCATAGTCAGTCTCTCATATTCAGTGTATAAATTCCATTGTCTCCTGCTGGTCCTGACCTGTTCCCGCTGCTTCTGACTCAGAATATTCATTCGTTCGTCATCTTCTGCAAAGTAAAATTTTTCTGCATTTCCATATTGTTCCAAAATTCGGATGATCGTTTTTCTGCCTATTCCTTTCACGTTATCCAACCAGTAAGCATAGACCTTTTCTCTGCTTCCATTCATCCTATCTTTGATCCCCCCAGTATTTTCCATCCATATTCCGATATCCGACAGCTTCCGATAAATGTTCCATATTAATTTTTTCCTCATGTGCAAGATCGGCAATCGTTCTTGCTACTTTTATGATCTTATGGTATGCCCTGGCACTCAGATTCATTGTGAGAAAAATATTCTCAAGCAGTTTTTGTTCCTCTCTGCCCAGACTACAGTATTCATGCATCCTGTTTGGTGGAATTTCAGCATTACTTATAATCTTGGTTCCCTGAAATCGTTTCGCCTGCCTTTCTCTCGCTTCCATCACTCGTGATCGTATCAACATGCTGGATTCTCCCTTTGCTCTTTTTGTCAGATCTGTGATCGTAATACGTGACGCCTCCACCCCTAGATCGATCCTGTCCAAAATAGGCCCGGAGATTCTGTTTAAATAGCGCCTGATCTCATACGGTCTGCAATTACATTTTGAAAAATCCGGATAATAGCCACACGGGCAGGGGTTAAGTGCTGCTGTAAGGATGAAATTCGCCGGATAAGAGAATGTTCCGTAACTTCTTGCGATATGAATCTCTTTGTCCTCCATAGGCTGTCTCATGATCTCCAATGCATTTCGTTTGAACTCCGGAAGTTCATCCAAGAACAGGACCCCTCTATGCGCAAGGCTCATAACACCCGGTTTTGGAATTCTTCCACCACCTGAAAGGGCATATTCTGAAATTGTATGATGTGGATTTAAAAATGGACGTTTTGTAATAATAGATTCTGCCGCATTTAACATGCCTGCAACACTATAGATTTTAGATACTTCAAGACTCTCCTCCTCAGAAAGTGGAGGTAGAATAGATGGAATTCTTTTTGCGATCATTGTCTTTCCGGATCCCGGTGGACCGATCAGCATGATATTGTGAAATCCTGCGGCAGCTATTTCAACCGCTCGTTTGGCAGCTTCCTGCCCATTGATATCCGAAAAATCCAGACCTTCGTCGATTGTATGATTTTGGTAAATTTCAAGCGAAATGCTTGTAGGTGATATGACCTCAGAACAGTGTTCTAAAGGGGCAGACAGGTATTCTATACCCTTTTTCAGTGTGTCGACACCGACCACTTCGATTTCTTTAATAAATGCGCCTTCTTTTGCGTTATCAACCGGTACAAGACACCTTTGATAACCACATTTTTTGGCCTGCATTACAATTGGAAGAATGCCATTCACTCTTCTCACTTCTCCATCCAGTCCAAGTTCTCCGATCAGAAGCGTGTTCCTGACATGCTCTTCAGGGATATATCCCATTGATACCAGAATTCCCATTGCAATAGGAAAGTCAAATGACGATCCTTCCTTTCTGATATTGGCAGGTGATAAATTAACTGTGATCTTAAGAGGCGGTATGCTGATCCCCACATTTTTCAATGCAACCCTGACCCGTTCCCGTGCCTCCTTTACTTCACTGCTGAGGAATCCGACCATATCGAATCCTGGCAGTCCCTGAGCGGTATCTACTTCCACAGACACAATATAGCTGTCTATTCCGCAGACCGCTCCGGATGTAATAACACTGTACATAGTACTCCTCCCAGTCTATAATTTCATACTCATATTGTCCTGGTCCTGTGCAAAAACAATCGCCTGTTCTCTGCTGATACTTCCCTCCTGATATAATTGCAATATCGCTTCATCCATTGTTACCATACCAAGCTTCCTATTCGTCTGCATGACCGAAAGCAACTGATGGGTTTTACCTTCTCTGATCAGATTGCGGACCGCATGATTGCTATGCATCACTTCGAATGCAGCGATACGTCCTGGCTGATCCATTCTCGGTATCAGCTGTTGAGATATTACAGATTCCAGTACATTCGACAGCTGAACACGGATCTGTTGCTGCTGATGCGGTGGAAACACATCGATCACCCTGTCGACAGTGCTCGCTGCACCGATCGTATGTAGTGTTGACAGGACCAGATGTCCAGTTTCTGCCGCAGTAATCGCTACGCTGATCGTTTCATAATCTCTCATTTCTCCGACCAGAATGACATCCGGATCTTCTCGGAGCGCAGATCTCAGTGCATTGGCATAATTAAGGGAATCGAGCCCGATCTCACGCTGATTCACAATCGATTTTTTATGATGATGAAGGTATTCGATTGGATCTTCCAGCGTAATAATGTGGGATTCTCTTTCTTCGTTTATTTTATCGATTATTGCAGCAAGTGTTGTCGACTTACCGCTTCCAGTTGGACCCGTAACCAGAACAAGCCCTCTTTTTTTACGATAAAGTTCTGTAACAGACTCCGGGAGCCTTAGCTGCTCTGCATTCGGAATATCCGTTCCTACAATTCTAAGGGCAACCGCAACAGAACCTCTTTGTCTATAGGCATTTACCCTATAGCGCCCAAGTTTGTGGATAGAAAAAGACATATCATATTCTCCACGTTCTTCGAACCTGGCACGTTGCGTATCTGACATGATCTCCAGTACGATCTCCTGCGTATCCGCTGGCAGCATTTTAGGATAGTCCATTGTGATCAGACTGCCATTTACCCTCATTTTAGGTGGAATTCCAACTGTAATATGAACATCCGATGCCCCTGCTTTGGATGCCTGTATCAGAATCTCTTCTATTCTTGGCATATTACTCCCCCCGCCGTTTCATATTTTATCCCAAATTTAAAAATCCTTTACCTGTACATATTCCTGTTCTTCAAATGAAATCCCTCTCTTTTTCAGGATCTCTGTATCCATGATATATCTATTATCCATCGTCTTCATGATATCAACGATTTCGATATCTCCATAGATCATTTCATTGTTCAGATCTATGATCATATTGTCCCGAAACCCGAGTACCATAGGTCTTAAGATATTATAAGTATTTGAAGTCAGAACAAGTCCCTTTTCCCCTGTATTCAGTTCTACACAGGTTCCCGGATTCAGTATGTTGATCGAATGAATCAGTGCGTCTACGACTCTTTCATCAAATACTTCCGGATTTTCAAGAAGTGCTTTAACCGCCATAACTTCCGATGCCGGTTCTGCACCAAGTTTCATTGCTGTCATACTGTCAAAATACTCAGCAACTGCCACAACTTTTGCGCTAGTTGTCATTTTAACACTTTGTTTTCTGCCTGCTTCAAAATCATCAATTGTTTTCTGCGCCAGAAGGCAGGTTCTTTTAACGGATGGGTTGCTCGAAAACACGATATCGATCAGCTCCATTGATTCTTTATAAAACAACCCTTCTAAATCCGAAGGCTGCGCATTCGGTCGACTGATCCTGGCCATTACACCACTGATATCATGAACCAGGGATGCAAGTACAGCATCCAGTTGTTCTTCAAGTCTGACATTCATAACATGGGTGATCATTGCCGAAAGGATCGCCACATTCAGAGAGTGTTTATATAATACATCTTCTGCACTGCGAAGGTTCTGGATAAAATTGATCTTGCGATTAAGATTCCCATAACTCTTAATGATCGAAGCAGCAATGACCTGAATTTTTATGCTCTTTCTGGTTCTGACCATTTTATCCAATTCTTCCTGTAACGAGAATACTGTCATCGTCTGGAACCGTTCAAAATCAAGGTCATCCCTGGTCATTGGTGGAACCGGTTCTGCCGGTTCCAGAATGAAAATGCCGATCAATCCAAAATTCTTGACACTTAAAATACTCTGTTCTGTTAACTTGGAATTTCTTTCATATAACAATACCCCATTTTTGTTATAGATCGGTCTGGCCAGACGCATCCCATTCTTTAAATCATCTGTCTTTATAAAAAGCATTTCTAACCCCCAGTACCACCGTTTTATTCACTTTACTCATCATAGATCTTCGTGATTCATTTTACTTCCAAACTAATTTTATTATATGGATAATGGCAGTAAATAGCAAGAATTAAAACAGAAATTCAGACATGACAAGATTACTGACATCAATTCCTTTTTTGCTGAGTAAAATTCTTTCATTCTGCACGTTTAACAATCCATTGCCTATATATTTTTCAACAATACCCGGATACACTTCCTGGATAGTTCTTCCAAATTCTGTCTGAAACTTTTCCATGCTGACGCCCTGTGTCAGGCGTAATCCCAGAAACATGAATTCTTCCATCTGCTCCTCTTTTTTCAGAACTGTCTTGTCACAAACGAACTGCTCCGTTGCAAGTGTCAGATAAGCCTCCATTGTGTCCGTATTTTTCCATCTTGTATTCTCATAAAGTGAGGATGCTCCCAATCCAAGACCTATGTAATTCTTTCTCTCCCAATATCCATTATTATGCTTGCATTCTTTATCTTTTAATGCATAATTTGAAATCTCATATCTGTGATATCCCGCTTTTTCAAGTATCGTATCCGTCATCTGATACATTTTGCGTTCCTCTTCCTCTGTAGGAAGGGCTGGATATTTTTCCAACACTTTTGCATTGTCCCCGTATCTATCCCAGAACAGTGTTCCCTCTTCAATGATCAGACTGTAGGCTGAAATATGCTCAGGATGCAGCGCAAGGACTTTCATTAATGTATCACAATAGCTGTCAGATGTTTGTCCAGGCAAAGCTGACATGACATCAACATTCACATTATCAAACCCTGCTGTCCTTGCAGCATGGTATCCTTCTACGAATTCGTCATACGTATGTATTCTTCCAAGTTCTTTTAATTCCCTGTCATTGGTACTTTGCAGACCAATGCTGAGCCTGTTAAAGCCCGCCTGTCTAAGATGATTCAGCTTCTCCCGGCTAATTGTACCTGGATTCGCTTCTATTGTTATTTCAGCATTTTCTGTCACGTGAAAAGAAGTTTTTATCAGGTATAAAAGATCACTTAGTTCCTCTGCCTGCAGCAGTGTCGGAGTTCCTCCTCCAAAAAACACTGTGTCTGCGATCTCATCCTGATACTTGTCTGCCGCACACCTGATCTCTTCTTTTAATTTGATCAAATAATCCTTCTTTGTCTGTTCCTGAACTCTGGCAGATAAAAAATCACAATAGTAACATTTTTGCCTGCAGAACGGAATGTGTACATAAATACTGAGCTGCCGTTGTTCACGACAGCCCTTTTTTTCTTCCATATTTACTCCAATCTGTATCAATATCGAATCATACAGAAATAAAAATCATAACATTGCATCATTGTTCCATGCTCTGTCGCTTTAATCACTGTCCAGTTTCAGAACACTCATAAAGGCTTTCTGTGGAATCTCTACATTTCCTACCTGCCTCATTCTCTTTTTACCTTCTTTTTGTTTTTCAAGAAGTTTTTTCTTTCTGGTAATATCACCACCGTAACATTTGGCAAGTACGTCTTTTCGCATTGCTTTTACGGTTTCGCGCGCGATGACCTTACTTCCAACAGCTGCCTGGATTGGAATTTCAAATAGTTGTCTCGGAATCTCATCCTTCAGCTTTTCACACATTTTTCTGCCTCTTTCATATGAAGTATCCTTATGAACAATAAAAGACAGTGCATCTACTTCTTCCCTGTTGATCAGAATATCAAGCTTGACAAGATCCGATCTCGAATATCCTTTGATCGAATAATCAAAAGAAGCATATCCTTTTGACCTGGATTTCAGGGCATCAAAAAAGTCATATATGATTTCATTCAGTGGCAGTTCATAGCGGAGTGTTGCTCTTGTTGCTTCCATATATTCCATTCCAAGATAAACACCGCGTCTTTCCTGACACAATTCCATAATACTTCCGATATACTCGGTCGTTACCATGATTTCAGCGCTAACAATAGGCTCTTCCATATATTCAATTTCCGAAGGATCCGGTAAATTCGTCGGATTAGTCAGTTCAATGACATCGCCATTATTTTTATGTACTTTGTAAATAACACTCGGTGCTGTGGTAACAAGATCAAGATTATATTCTCGTTCAAGTCTTTCCTGTATGATCTCAAGATGCAAAAGCCCAAGAAATCCACATCTGTACCCAAATCCCAGCGCCACAGAAGTTTCTGGTTCATAATTTAATGATGCATCATTTAACTGTAATTTTTCCAGCGCATCTCTTAAATCCGGATATTTAGCGCCGTCAGCCGGATACATCCCGCAATATACCATAGAATTGACTTTTTTATATCCTGGTAAAGGGTCTTTACATGGTCGATCCGCATCTGTTACGGTATCACCAACTGCAGTGTCTTTTACATTTTTGATTGAAGCAGTCAGATAGCCTACCATACCTGCCGACAACTCTTCACACGGGATAAATTGCCCCGCTCCAAAATAGCCTGCTTCTACAACATCTGCAGTTGCACCGGTCGCCATCATTTTGATCTTAGTACCTTTTCTGACGGTTCCCTCCATGATTCTGCAGAAAATAATAACACCTTTATAAGAATCATAGATCGAATCAAAAATAAGTGCCTGCAATGGATTGTCATCACTTCCACCCGGTGCCGGAATCTTTGCAACAATCGCTTCCAGTACATCCTCGATCCCAAGTCCATTTTTAGCTGAGATCAAAGGTGCATCATGCGCTTCGATTCCAATCACATCTTCAATCTCCTCTTTGACCCTGTCAGGTTCAGCACTTGGAAGGTCAATTTTATTAATAACAGGAAATACATCCAGATTATGATCAAGTGCAAGGTATACATTCGCAAGTGTCTGTGCCTCAATTCCCTGTGCTGCATCCACAACAAGAATTGCGCCATCACATGCCGCAAGGCTTCTGCTCACCTCATAATTAAAGTCCACGTGCCCCGGGGTATCGATCAGATTGAAGATATATTCTTCTCCATCCTTCGCTTTATACACGGTTCTTACAGACTGTGCTTTGATCGTAATTCCACGCTCACGCTCCAGATCCATATTGTCAAGAACCTGTGCCTGCATCTCTCTGCTGGTCAAAAGTCCTGTCTTTTCAATGATACGATCTGCCAAAGTTGATTTACCATGATCTATATGTGCAACGATACAAAAATTTCTGATCTTACTTTTATCGATATGCGCCATTCTTTCCTCCGTTATCCATTTCTACTGCTGATATTCTCACGAGAGTATACCACAATTTCGGTCTTACTGTCTATAAGTCTGCGTTGGGATTTCTTATATTTTATAGAGAAATCTATGTGTTTTTATGATAGACTCATACTATGAACCATCAAAAAAAATCATCTATTTTAAGAGAAAACTATTGACAATAAAGTGCCCTTACTTTACAATACTAAACATATGTGTAATTCGATACGTCCGTGTCCGGAATTGATGTTACACACATTCATATTAATCTACATTTTATGTAAATAGGAGGTGCGGGTCTTGGCTAACATCAAATCTGCAAAGAAAAGAATTTTAGTAAACAGAACAAAAGCTGAAAGAAATAAAGCCATCAAATCAAGCGTGAAAACTTCAATTAAAAAAGTTGTAGCTGCTGTAGAATCTGGAGATAAAGCAATTGCTGCTTCCAGTCTGACTGATGCGATTTCAACAATTGATAAAGCTACTTCAAAAGGCATATATCACAAAAATACTGCTGCCAGAAAAGTATCTCGTTTATCAAAAGCTGTAAATAAAATGGCATAATGATGCTTTAAAAACAGCCTCTCCCGTCAAGAGGCTGTTTTTTTATGTCTGTTTATAAATTTTTAGTGCCTTCCACCGCCACCTCCATGAGAATGTCCTCCTGCAGACATATGGTGTCCACCACCGCCACCGGACCCTGAAGTGTTTTTCGGAATCCTTCTGCTCGTAACCATTTTATTTAAGAACTGATCGTCTTTTCTGTCAAAATGAAGCGCTCCGGCTGCAATATAGGTATCTGCCCTTGTTGTTTTGATGTTACGATTTCCCGCAAGCTGATAGGATACATAGCTGCCTGTAATGATCAGTAACAATACCAACATGACCGAGACTGGCATATCGTAATTAAAAGAAAATCCCGAATCCATATCCTCTGAAAATTGGTTCACATACGTCACATATGCCTGATAAGGATCTTCATTTGTCCGGTCTATGACTCGTTCGATCAGGTTGTCGATCATCCCATCCGAATAAGTCGCCTCCGCTCTTCCCGATGTCCCAAACCAGGTATATCTGTAGCCATCCCGTTCTCTCCCCCAGTTGTCTACATATATCGCGCCATCTCCATACGCCTGATCATATCCAAATTTATGTTCATCATAAAAATTATCTGCATAGACCATCACATACTGATCAACGCTTAGTGTTCCAAGTATGTTTTCATACGAAAGGGCATACTCCTCAAGTGATTCTTCAAGAGTGACCAGTATAATATCACATCCAGTCTGTTTCTGTTTTTGTAATATCAACTCTCTTAGAGAATTCTCCTGCGCATCCGTGAGTTTGTCAGCATAGTCAAAAACACGTTCATTCGTATCTGTTTCAAGGTTGCTCCTATCCGGATATTCAGATGTTGTGAATGATTTTATGATCATCGCAATGATCGTTACAGTCAGAACTATTCCAATGACTATAAAAAAATATTTAAAATGACTCAGATATTTTTTCACCATTTATAGCACCTCCAGAAAAGATAATACCAATTGGATCAATGCCCCACACCCAAGAAAAACAGTCAGGCTGTATGCAATTGCCTTCGGAACGGATATTGGTACTTCTCCTACTATTTTTCCCGTCTGTCCATTAATATGAAACAGATATTGTTTTCCTCTGTACTGATAGTCATATTTCCAGACCGGCATCAGCGCATACTCTTTTGTCTTAATACTTGTCTGGAATTCTTTTCTGACAGGTGTGATGCTCTGATATCCCTGTATTGAATTATTCAATAAATTTTCTGTATCAATCTGTGCTTTCTCAGAAGCTCTTGCTTCAAGTTCCTCTGCATTCAGTCCATATTTTTCCCCAAGGAAGCCCGAGAGATATTTTTCTTTAAAATCGGAGAGCGCTGAATAATCATAAGGCTCCATCAGATCCATGATGCCATCTTCCATATTCAATGACGCATCCACCGGTAAGCGTGTAAATTCAGCCTTCATTTTTCTGTTAACAGAATAGAATGAAGTTTCTGTATATTCCATCTCTCCGGTTGTCCAGATTCTTACCGAAGTACCCTTGCCCTCATAATCCATATCCGACTCCAGGTCGTAGAGCCAAAAAGGAACATAGATGCCTTCAATCGTCTGCAGTTTACTTTCTGATAAAAACGAATCCGGCATAAAGACCTTTTTTTTGAACTGCTGCTGCAGCAACTCTTTCATCTTATCTCTCCCAATCATAAATGGCAGGATCAGATGTGGTCTGTTCTCTCCTTCGACTCTCTCATCAAAAATAATATAATTACCGCAATTATCACATTTTTGGGCCAGTGACACCTCCCCTGCATCTAATGGTGCACCGCAGGAAGGGCATGTAGACATTTGTTCTGACTTTCTGATTTCTTCACTGTCCAGTCCATCACAATAAGGACAATGCATTTTTTTCACATCTGGATCATAGACTGTTGATCCTCCACAATTCTTACAGATAAAGATCATTCCTGCCCCTCCTCTATTGCTAGTACATGAAGATGTTTTCCATTCTCTTTCAACCACTTACGTTTTATTTTGTAATCAGGTATATAATATTCCACAAGATACCAGAACTCTTTCGAATGGTTCATATGAACCCTGTGACACAATTCGTGCACCACAACATAATCCAATACAGAAAACGGTGCCAGCATGAGTCTCCAGCTAAAAGAAAGATTCCCCGAACTGCTGCAGCTTCCCCATCTCGTTTTTGCATCTCTGATCGATATCTTACCATAACTGACATCCATGATCCCGGCGTAATATGCAACTCTTTTTGGAATATAATCCATTGCTGCTTTTCTATACCGCTTTTCAAGTTCTATTGTCTTTAGATCAGTTTCTTTACCAGCCCTTATTTTGGATTGTTCATGATACTTATTTTTGATCCATTCTTCACGCTGAACCAAAAAATCTCTGATCACTGTCATTGGAAGCTGGTGCGGTGCTCTGATCACGACTTTCCCACCCGGTCTGATCTGCACTTCATATGACTTTCTGTCACACCTGACCAGTTTATAATGTAATTTCAGATCACCATAATCAATCTCATGATATGATTCCGCAATAGGACTCTTTTGTTGATACCTTTTGAACATCCTGAATTCCTTTACTTCCCAGACAAGTATTTTAATTGGATATCTCTGTTGATAGATCAGCTGTGATATCCGCCGTTTTTCCTCTGCTTGCCTTTATGTAATCTTTGACCGATAACTGAACCTGACATCCAGGTTTACCTCCACTGACCGTAATCATATCAATCGTTTCACAGCTCTTATGGATCACAGTTACAAACTGTTTTTTCATTCCAATTGCAGTACATCCACCTCTGATATATCCGGTCACATTTGTCAGATCTTTTAAAGGCAGCATGGTGACAGACTTTTCTCCCACAGCTTTTGCCGCTTTTTTCAGATCCAGTTCCTGATCTACCGGAATTACAAACACATAATATTGCCCAGATTTTCCCAGGGCTACCAGAGTTTTAAATACATTCCGGTAAGATAATCCTACAAGATCTGCGACCTTTGTTCCTTCAATAAACTCATCACATTCGTAAGTCAATACCTGATAACTTATTTTATTCTGTTCTAAAATACGCATCGCATTTGTTTTAACTTCTTTTTCTTTTGCCATTATGCTACCAGCCTCTTCTGCCTTTGTTTCAAAGTTTAGCATATCACAACAATTCTTTCTATGTAAAATATAGAAGAATATCTTAATATTCACGCTTTACCACTTTACAGGTGCAAAATACTTGTGATAGACTACTTTTGTTACTATTTTCCTATTGCGTTTTTTAATGTTTCAGGAGTCGGTCATGATAAATAGATTTAAGACTTTTTACCTGTCCATTTTATCGCAAACAAAACAACTGGATCACGGGACGATTATTGTTTTGTCTGCATCCATTGTTCATGTTATTTCATTAGTTGTTTTTTCTTATCTTTCCATCCCAATTATGATCGTGATCAATCTTTTGAGCATCATGGTCTGTTTTGCTATGTTCCTTCCCGAAATCAGAAATGATTATTCCATGATTTTGAAAATTATTTTTACCGAAAGCATCTTTTATATCTTTGCAGCGACCATCTGCATCGGCTGGAATGCCGGTTTTCCTCTATATATCTTTGCCTTGATTCCTTTTACCTATTATATATCATATCTTTCCACACTTAAAGATGATAACAGAATCAGCACCCTTGGATTTTCAATAGTTGCAACCGTAGCATTCCTGTCCATGCGTCTTTACAGCTATTTTGAAGAGCCGCTATACCATGTTTCAGAGATCCGGTTCCTTTATTTTATTTATATGGTAAATGCAGGCATTTCAATACTTTTGATTCTGTTCTGTCTTTCAGTATTTTACTCTGCAATCACTTTTTCTGAAAGCACACTGCGGGCAAGGAACAGCCGGCTCTCTTCTTTGGCGATCACAGACCCTCTTACAGGATTTTACAACCGCAGATTTATGGTCGATCACCTCAGACAGGCTGTCTACCGTGCAGAACAGACAAATATTCCCTTTAGTTTACTTCTTTGCGATATTGATGATTTTAAGTTAATTAATGACACCTATGGTCACAATTGCGGAGACCAGGTCATTTTAAAAATGTCCTCTATTATGCACCGTATCGTAAGAGACAGCGACTATATCTGCCGATGGGGTGGTGAAGAAATCTTAATTCTACTTCCTGGTTGTCCCGCCAACAACGCCGCAAGACTCGCCGAAAAAATACGCTCAGAAATCATAGAACATCCTGTTCAATATCATGGAAATACCGTTCCATTTTCCATGACATTCGGGATACAGTCTTATGAAGCCTGCACCGATTACCTTGAACTGTTAAAGAAAGCTGACAGCAAGTTATATCAGGGAAAACAAAACGGTAAAAATTGTATTGTCCTATAGTCTTTGATTTGATTTTTATTTCGTTTCCAATAATCTGAGAATATACTCCCAGACTCTCTTTACAGATGCGATGTCAAGTTTTTCTTCTGTTGTGTGAATTCCTGACATATTTGGTCCAATGGATACACAATCCAGATCTTCGATTTTTTCCGAAAGAAGACCACACTCCAGACCTGCATGCACCGCTTCCACCAGAGGCTGCACTCCATACATTTCATGGTATATTCTGCACATTTTATCCCGGAATGCCGAGTCTTTCTTGAACTCCCATGCCGGGTAATTACCGCTCATTCTAATAGACCCTTCAAATAATTCTGTTATCATACACATCTTATCGCAAAGTGCATCTTTGGCACTTCCTTTCGAACTTCTGATTGCATAAGTAAACAGCATGGTACCCTCTTTTAATTCCATAATCCCAAGATTAAGCGACGTTTCGACCAGCCCCTCAATCTCCATGCTCATCGCCTGGATTCCGTTTGGTGCACTATTTAAAAATCCGATCACTCTGCGTGATGACGCTTCATCCAATGCTTCTCCCTTGAAATCCTTCTCTATCCGGATACCAAGTTCCATTCCAGGATCCGAAATGCGATATTCGTTTTTATATGCGGTCAGCAGATCATTCATCTGATCAACGATCCTCTGTGTAAGATCCGGCGAAACAATCATCTCAGCATAACTCTCTCTCGGAATTGCATTATCCTTCAATCCGCCACGAAGTTCAGCAATCAAGAATGCATGCTTTCTGTTCAGAGAAAGAAGTAGTCTGCCCATCAGTACGTTTGCATTTGCACGCCACTTATGGATTTCAACACCCGAATGTCCTCCTGTAAGTCCATTCAGTTCAAGTCTGATCAAGTCTCCCTCTACTTTTGTACGACTTATCGGAAGCTCCGAATAAGTACGGACACCTCCTGCGCAGCTGCTCAGCATGATTCCCTCTTCTTCAGAATCAATATTTAAAAGCCTTTTCCCTTTACATGCAGACAAGTCAATCCCCGCCGCACCTTCCATGCCTACTTCTTCAGAAACAGTAAATACGACCTCAAGTGTCGGATGTCTGATTGTATCCGATGCAAGGATTGCAAGTGCATATGCAATCGCGATTCCATCATCCCCACCTAAAGTGGTCCCGACAGCAAAAAGCTGTTTTCCATCCGTTTCAAGCCTAAGTCCCTGTGTTTCAAAATCGAACTCGACCTCTTTTTTCTTTTCACATACCATATCAAGATGCCCCTGAATAATGAGCGGTTCTTCCTGCTCATATCCTTTTGTTGCATCTTTTTTAATGATCACATTATAAAGTTCATCCTGCATTACCTGTAGTCCATGTTCTTTTGCGAACTGAACACAGTAGTCGCTCAGTGCTTTTTCATGATAGGATCCATGCGGAATCCCGCATATTGTTTCAAAATAGGAAAAAACTTCTTTTGGCTCCAATTGTTCAATTTTTGTCATATCCTTATTAAGAGTCCGGCTCTTACTCCTTCCCATATATCGAACATTAAAATGGTAAAAAGCCCTTGAATAAATTCAAGGACTTTCATTTTTTTAATATGCTTTTTGATTATGCTATTTTAGATTTTGCAAGTTCTGCAAGTTCTGCAAATCCCTGCGCATCATTTACTGCCATTTCAGCAAGCATTTTTCTGTTCATATCCACGCCAGCAACTTTAAGTCCGTACATGAATTTACTGTATGATAAAC
>JAQVCQ010000065.1 GCA_028689715.1 Lachnospiraceae bacterium | reverse complement strand
TCCAGTATACGGATCAGAACAAAATTTGCTTCCGGCTGGTAAACCTTATATCCCGGGATTTTTAGAAGTTCCTGCACGACACGGTCACGTTCAGCAGCGATCAGGCTTTTTGTGCGCATAATATATAACTGGTCACGGAACATTTTTGCGGCGTGAACAGAAGCAAAACTATTGACTGACCAGGGATGCTGCTGATTCAGGAACTGTTCGCCAAGAGTAGTATTGGAAGTAACGGCATAGCCAAGTCTGAGACCGGGCGCTGCAAAGAACTTGGAAACACCACGTAATACGATCAGATCAGGATAGCGTTCTGCCAGTGATACTGCACTGATTTCTTCTGGATTGGCTGTAAATTCAACATAAGTTTCGTCGATCATGATGGTGATATGATGTTCAGTGCAAAAAATGGCAATCGCTTCAAGCATCTCTTTGTGAATCGAAGTGGAGGTCGGATTATTTGGATTGCATAGAACAAAAAGCGGATTTCTCTTTCCGAAAAGTGACTGCTCCATTTTTTTGAACAAGGCAGCAGTATCGTGTAATCTGAAATCAGATTCTTCCTGAAGAGGAAAATACTGATAATCTGTTCCGCACAGACCCAGTTCTCTTTCATACTCGGAATAAGATGGACCAAGGATCATGGCAGCTTCCGGATTCAGGGCATGAATAAAAAGTGAGATCAGCTCTGTAGACCCATTTCCAGGGAAAATAAAAGAAGCATCAATATGACAGTAGTCTGAAAGTGCCCTCTTTAATTCTCTGTATTCTCTGTCGGGATAGGCACTGATACAGCCCGGATCGGCAGAGATCGCATCTTTTAAGACCGGTGAAATACCAAGTGGGTTCACATTGGCTCCAAAGCTTACGATTTTATCTTTTTGGATCCCATAGATGGATTCGATCTTTTCTAAATCACTTCCGTGAAAATGAATTCTTTTTTTTGACATAGCAGTCTCCTTTTACTATAATGGAATCAATAGACGATTCATCGGACCCGGATAAGTATTATTATAGATGAACTCTGACAAAAATCAAATTAATTCAGAAAAGTGTGGTGAGCCATTTGGAAGAAATCCTGCAGAAATACAGAGAAGAACGATTTGACTTTGAATACGCTTCCCTGAATTTTTCATTAAAGAACATCGAGATCATAGTGCATAAAGAAGAGACCGCAGAAGGTTTTTTTCAGGTGACCAGCTCTAATGGGGAACCGGTAAGAGGAAATGTATACACATCGGATCTGAGAATGTCCTGTGTAGAACGTGAATTTTACACAGCGGATCAAATGATCCATTATCGTTTTGAATCAAAAGGACTGGAAGAAGGAACGGTATCAGAAGGCGAGATCATGCTGGTCACAGAACGAGGCGAATACAGCATATCGTATACCGTTACCGTCAGCCCTGAAGAGATCACATCTACACTTGGAAATATTCGCAACCTGTTTCATTTTGCCAATCTTGCAAAGAGCAACTGGAAAGAAGCAGTCCAGCTCTTTTATTCCTCCAAATTTCTGAAAATACTGGAAGGTTCTGACAGAGAGTTTTTCAGCACCTATAAGGGTCTTGTTAAAGATTTTGGTAATGAACATAATGTTGAAGAATTCCTGATCACAGTCCATAAAAAGCAACAGGTCGATTACCTGCTTGAAACGGACAGCATCCGTGTATCCAATCCGGAACAGGTGATCTCAGAACAGATCAAAATATCAAAGAGCGGCTGGGGATATGTTGCGATGCATGTCTTTGTCGAGGGAGATTTTCTTTCTGTAGAGAAGGAATATCTGACGGATGATAATTTCCTTGGGAACGTATGCCAGCTTGATGTCTTTATTTACAGTCATAAGCTGCATGCGGGCACGAACTATGGCTCGATCCGGCTGGTAACACCGTATGGTGAACTGACGGTGCCTGTCGTTGTGACGCAGTCTGTGGGTGCAAAAGAGAACAAGAGACTGAAACAAAAGGAACTCATTTTAGAACTGATGAATGACTACCTTGCGTTCCGAATGAAAAAAGTCAATCTGACAGCCTGGATCAGCAAGACAGGACAGATCGTTGAAAAACTGATTCGTCTGGATGAAAACAATCCTGCTTACCGTATGTTCCAGGCTCAGCTTTTAATGACACAGGAACGTTACAATGAAGCAAAATGGATCCTGGATCATGTTGATGATATGGTCAGCAAAGGCAAATGTGAACCGGAAATATACTGCTATTATCTATATCTGAACACACTCTATAACCGCGATGATGAATTTGTGAACGCACAGATGGAAGAGATCGAAGAGCTGTTTTTAAGAAATCCGGACAACTGGCGTCTAGCCTGGCTTTTACTGTATCTGCGTGAGGATCTTGGAAAAGTTCCTGCAAAGAAATGGAAGCTGATCGAGGATCAGTTCTATCAGAACAGTCATAGTCCTGTTTTATATACAGAAGCTGTGATCGCATTAAATTCCAGCCCGGTATTGCTGCAGAAGCTGGATTTTTTTGAGATTCAGGTTCTGAATTTTGCTGCTAAAAAACAGATTCTGTCTCCTGATGTGGTTCCACAGATTCATTATCTGTGTACAAAGAGAAGAGGATTCTCGAACAGAATCCTTGGAATCCTTGAGTATTGCTATGAACTGACCGGAAATGATGAGATCTTAAAAGATATCTGTGAGATCCTCATTCGTGGCAACAAAATAGGAGAAGCTTATTTTAAATGGTTCAAACTGGGTGTAGAAAAGCAGCTTCGGATCACAAGACTCTATGAGTCCTATCTGATGTCAATTCCGGCAGATCATAAAGGCAAGCTTCCCAGGATCGTTATGATGTATTTTGCATATTCAAATGATCTTGACTATGAGCGCAAAGCATTTTTATACGCGAATGTCCTTAGATATGAAGAAGATCATCCTGAGATGGTCAGATCCTATCAGTCGCAGATGGAGAGCTTTGTGGCGGAGCAGCTTCAGAGAGGTCATATCAGTGAAAATCTTGCCTATATATATGATAAGCTGATCCATCCCGCAATTATGGGAATCAAGATCGCAAAACCACTGGCACCGCTTTTATTTTTGCACCAGCTGACCCTGAATATGGATGATCCTAAAAACAGCACGATCCGTCAGGTAGTTGTAGTACATGGCAAAATGAAGGGTGAAGTCAGATACCCTGTTACGAATGGAAAAGCAATGATCTCAATTTATGGGGATGATCATCAGATCTTTTTGCAGGACGGATTTGGAAACCGTTATGCACAGGGAATCTCCTACACGCTTAAGAATTTTCTCGATCCGCTCAGATACCTGCAGGCATTTAAAGCCCTTGAATTGGAACTTCCGGGAGTAGATCTGATCATTTGTGAAGGCTGTGGTGATTACGTGACCATCGATGGTGGCAATGTGAAGCAATTCGCAAGACTCGCTGAATCAGAGCAGATCAGGGAAGAATATAAAAGAGATATTCGCACAAAGCTGTTGTATTATTATTTTGATCATGATCTGATCCAGGAACTGGATGATTATCTGAACAGAGCTTCCATGGGAAAAATGAAAAAAGAAGAGCTCAGTGAATTTATTCAGTTCATGGTATTACGTGGAATGTATGACAAAGCGCTTGAATGGATCAGGGAACAGGGGCCGGAGGGGATTCCGGCCAAAGTGCTGATGAGACTTTGCAGCAGACTCTTCGTCAGGAGCGATTATGAATGGGATGCCTATCTATCAGAGATCGGTTATCTGACATTCCGGCTTGGAAAATATGATGAATTCATCTTGACTTATCTGGTCAAGTACTTTAAAGGAACAACAAAACAGCTTCGCGACGTATGGAAATCCGCATTGAATTTTGATGTGGAAACGTATGACTGCGAAGAAAGAATCCTGATCCAGATGCTTTTTAGCAGGGCATTTATTACAGAAGCTGAAGAAATCTTCAGGTCTTATACCAGAAAAGGCGGAAGAGGAGATGTCAGGGAAGCATATCTGACACAGTACTCCTTTGATTATTTTGTTAAGAACCGTGTGATCGAGAAAGATATGTTCCATTACTTTATCGAGCCACTTCGGGAGGAAAAAGAGATCAATCTGGTCTGTAAACTGGCTTTTTTAAAATTTTATGCTGAACACGAAGAACTGATCACGCAGGATCTGTCAAAAATGATCGTTTCCTTGCTGTGGCAGATTCTTCCGAAAGGTATTTATTTTACATTTTTTATGCAGTTCATCAGGTTCCTTCCACAGCTTGAGATCATGACAGATTATACAGTACTGGAATACCGTGCTGAAAAAGATTGTAAAGTCACCATTCACTATACCTATGAAACAAATGGAGAAGAAGCTGGGGAATACAGAAAAGAAGAAATGACCAGTATGTATGGACGCCTGCACTCCAAAGCATTCCTCTTATTTTTTGGAGAAAGTGTACAATACTATATTTCGGAAGAAACAGACACGACATCAGAAGTAACGGAGAGTGGAACGATCCGAAAGAGTGACATTGCGATGGATAAAACAGAGAGCAGATTCTCTATGCTGAATGATCTGGCGATCGCGAACACACTGCAGGATTATGAAACGATTGGACAGCTGTTACTTGAATATACCAGAACAGACTATTATGTAAATTCACTATTCAGAATATTATAAAAAAAGAACAGTGAAAGATTGAAACATAAAATGAACAGCAAAGAATAGGCGGAAACATGTTTTTAGAGAAAAAGGGAGACCAAATACAATTAAATAGTAACAGCCTGGTGGTCGGCTTTGATCTCGGAGAGTCTGTTTCCCAGATCAGTTACAGCAAAATGGCGCAGGAAGAACCGGAGACACTTGCGGTGATAGCCGGAACGCAGCAGTATGGGATACCAACAGTGCTGTGCAAACGGTTCGAAGTCAATCAGTGGTTCTTTGGACGGGAAGCGCTGAAGTATGCCAGTGAGGGTGAGGGAACCCTGATAGAGGGACTTTTGACAAAAGCCAGAGCAGGGGATGCGATCCTGATAGAACAACAGGAGTATGATCCGATCGCGCTGTTATCATTGTTTGTAAAAAGAAGTTTTTCCCTGATCAAAATGGCGGCCGGTGAGGGCGAGATCAGTGCAGCTATGCTGACAGTAGATGATCTGGATGGAAGAATGGCTGAGGTCATGACACTGGTATCGGCAGAGATCCCAGTGTCAAAAGATATGGTCTTCTTTCAAAGTCATGAAGAAAGTGCATTTTATTATATGATGAAACAGCCTAAGGATCTATGGAATCGTGATGTGGCGATCTATGATCTGACAGCTGATGGACTTCGGGCATACTGTATGGAACTGAGCAGAAGGACCATTCCGACGGTCGCATTTATGCCGCAGCAGTCCTATCCAGGGTTCCTACAAAATGATGATCATTTTCTGGATATTGTGACTGAATGGTCAAAAGGGAAGATCATTAACACGGTCTATCTGATCGGAGATGCATTCCAGGAGGAATGGTGGACAAAAAGCCAGAAATATCTTTGCCAGAACAGACGTGTATTTCAGGGAAATAATCTGTTCAGCAAGGGTGCGGTCTATGCAGTCAAGGAACGGCTGATCCCGACAGAAATCACTTCAGATTATATTCTGTTAGGCAGGGATAAATTAAAAGCAAATATCGGGATGAAAGTGATCCGTGAAGGAGCTGAAAGTTATTTTGTACTGCTGAATGCAGGAGAAAAGTGGTATGAGGCAGGAAAAGAATTTGATTTTATTCTGGAATCCGGAAATAAGATCTCAGTTCTTGTCACTCCTTTAAATAAAGAAGAAAAGCGGATCGCAGAGATCGCACTTTCCGGGCTGCCGATGCGGCCTAAGAGAACAACGCGCATCCGAATGCAGATCAGCATGAAAAATGAGGCAACAGTCGTATTTCGATTTAAAGACATGGGATTTGGTGAGTTCTATAAATCTTCCGGTATAGAATGGGTGGAAGAGATGGATCTATCATAACAAAGCATAAAACGGGGGACAGCATGGGCAGAGTGATTTTATGTATAGGAAACTATGCAGAAATACCATATTATATGGAAAGCGGTGATGTACGCATCTACTGCCTGGAAGAACTATGCTTTTTTCTCAAAGAAAATGCGCTGCTTCTGGACCAGGAAGTAATGAAGCCGGAACTGGGAGAGTGGCTGAAGCAGGAATGCGGACTGACAGAACTGGCGCTGGAGTTAAAGCGGTATCGAAAAGAGAAAAGAACGCTGAATGAATTCGTCCATCTGATTATGAAGAGTGCATGTTATTGTGCAGATCAGGAGTGGAAAGAACTGGACAGATTACTGGAAGAAAGTAAGAACTGGAATTCTAATGAGCGTGTCAAAGGAAGAACGGACTATCATTTTCAGAATGGAAAATATTTTTATTCCCTTCGTGCATATGAAAGCCTTTATCGGGAAATCAGGGAGGAAGATCCGGAGCTTTCGGCAAAACTACTTCACAATCTGGGAACCGTATATGCCAGACTTTATTTATTTGAAATAGCAGCCTCTTATTATAAGCAGGCTTATGATCTTGGCGGGGATGAACAGAGTCTGATCGCATATTTTGCCGCGAACAGAATGTTCTTGCCGGAGCAGAAGTATGTAGACCTGGTGGCAGGATTTGACAATAATCAGCAGGAAGCACTGCAGCTAGAAAAGACAATGGATACGCTACGGGCTGAATATGAAGATACAGAAATAAAAAAACAATTGAACGACCTTGCTCAGTGCAAGAATTCAGGTAATATGTCTGAGTATTACAGCAGATTGGAAGAGCTGGTCCAAAGCAGGATCGCAGAATACCGGGAAAGTGCACTGGAACGATAGAAGATATGTTTTAATAACCAAGAGAGGCATGGTATAAATTCGTGGGATGGATTGAACGACTTTTTAAAAGAAAGCGAATACATACAGAAGAAGATACGGGTGCTCAGAGTGCACAGTGGGAAGAGATCACCTTAAAACGTGATGAGATCCGGATGAATGACCCACAGCAGCGCAAGGGTTATGTACAAAGATGTATGGAGCAGATCCAGGAGTCAGCAGAGGAACTGGAAAGTCTGACGCATGAATACAATCATGTTACAGCTTATCTGACTGATATGGAAGAAATCGAGGCACTTCCTGGTGAAGAGCGTGAACATATTAACGAATATGCCAGAAAACTTCTGACGCTTGAGGAGGAACGAAGGACTTTTACCAGTAAGAAGATCAGAATGTCGGATCACAGATACAGACATATTGAACAGATCCAGAATGAGGTTCCGGATGGGATCAGAAAGCTTCGCGAAGCTGAGGATTATCAGGCACTGATCCGCAGCGACCTGACGAGACTGGATGGAGAACGTCATGCATATGAATATCGCAAAGATGAACAGAGAGTCATTATAGAGAATGCAAAAGGCATTACGATCATTTGTCTGGTCGCCATGGGGCTTTGCATGCTGATGCTGTTGTTTTTACAGATGCTGTTGGAAATAGACACTCTGATCGGCTACTTTCTTACCATTCTGGCAGGAACTGTTACGATCACGGTACTTTTTGTGAAGAATCTGGATGCAGGAAAAGAAATTGAGCAGGTGGAACGCTCCATCAACAAGCTGATCCTGCTTCAAAATAAAGTAAAGATCCGGTATGTGAATAATATAAACCTCCTGGATTATCTTTATACTAAGTTTGATGTGAACCATTCTTCTGAGCTTGAAAAAGAATGGAATCGCTTTATCATTGAAGTGGAAGAGCGTAAAAAGCTGGAAGAAAATGATGAAGACCTTACTTTTTACCAGAAGGAGCTTTTGAAGACACTCAGAAGGTATCATATCAAAGATCCAGAAGTCTGGATGAGCAGATCGCTTGCTCTTCTTGATGCAAAAGAGATGGTAGAGATCAGACATGGCTACATACAGAGAAGACAAAAACTCAGAAAACAAATGGAATATTACAAGAGAATGGCTGAAATGGCCAGAAATGAAGTGAAAGATCTGGCAGCCGATTATCCGGAATATGCAAAAGAAATTCTTGCTATCGTGGATGAATATTGACACGATCCTCTCCATGTGATACTATGCTTAAGTATTTCAAACAATTTAGTGTGATAAATCACTAAAGAGCTGAAGACTGAAAGAAACATCACAGGAGGAAGAAATTATGAAAAAACTGATCGCATTATTATGTGTTACAACACTCGCATTTGCAGGACTTACAGGATGCGGTGCAAAAAGTGAAGCACCAGCAGAAACAGCAGTAGCTGAAGAAGCTGTAGTGGAAGAAGCAGCAGAAACTGCAGAAGTTGTGGAAGAGGCAGCACCTGCTGAAGAAACAGCTGAAAGTACAGCATCTACAGTAGAAGGCAAAACAAGCCTGACTGTTGGATTCGATGCAAACTTCCCACCTTACGGATATATGGATGAAAATGGCGAATACATTGGATTTGACCTTGATCTTGCACAGGAAGTATGTGACAGACTTGGATGGGAACTTGTAAAACAACCGATCGACTGGGATTCCAAGGATATGGAACTTTCATCAGGATCAATCGACTGTATCTGGAACGGATTTACTTATAATGGAAGAGAAGAAGAGTATGCATGGACGACACCTTACGTTGATAACAGCCAGGTATTTGTCGTAGCAGCTGACTCTGGAATCGCATCAGCAGCAGACCTTGCAGGAAAAGTCGTAAATGTACAGGCAGATTCTTCCGCACTGACAGCACTCGAAGATGAAAGCAATGCAGACCTGACAGCTTCTTTTGCAGAACTGATCCAGGTACCTGAATACAATACAGCATTTATGAACCTTGAAGCAGGAGCAGCAGATGCAGTGGCACTCGATGTCGGTGTTGCAAATTATCAGGTCGCATCCAGAGGAGATGCATTTGTGATCCTTGAAGAGCCACTTTCAACAGAAGTGTATGCAGTTGGATTCTTACTTGGTAATGAAGCATTAAGAGATGTTGTTCAGGAACAGCTTGATGCAATGGCAGCAGATGGAAAATTTGCAGAGATCGCTGAAAAATGGGAACTTACTGATTATGTGATCTTAGGAAAATAAAACCTACAAGGGGCAGAAGAGCTGCCCCTTTTTCTTCTTTTAAACGAATAAATATCTGGAGGAGCTTGGTATGGATTTTGGAAAATTATTAGGACAGTTAGGAAGTGGAATGGTGGTGTCGATTGAGATCTTTATGCTGACACTTCTTTTTTCTCTGCCACTTGGTCTGGTCATCTCCTTTGGACGAATGTCAAAAAATACACTGCTTAGAACAATCACAAAAGGTTATATCTCCATTATGAGAGGAACACCTCTGATGCTGCAGCTGATGGTCGTTTATTTTGGACCTTATTATCTGTTCGGCATTAAGATCGCAGCATCTTATCGATTTACTGCTGTTATTGTTGGATTTGCCCTGAATTATGCAGCATATTTTGCTGAGATCTACCGTTCAGGGATCCAGTCCATGCCGGTCGGACAGTATGAGGCGGCGAAAGTACTTGGCTATTCAAAGGCACAGACCTTCTTTAAGATCATTCTGCCACAGGTCGTAAAACGCATTCTGCCACCGGTGACCAACGAGGTCATTACGCTGGTCAAGGATACCTCACTCGCCTTTGTCATTGCGGTATCGGAGATGTTCACTACGGCCAAAGCCATTGCAGCAGCACAGACGACTATGGTACCTTTTATCGCAGCGGCAGTTTTCTATTATATTTTTAATTTTGCAGTTGCAGCATTTATGGAATACCTCGAAAAGAAATTCGAATATTACAGATAGGAGAACAGCTGAATATGAATTTATTAGAAATCAATCATATGAAAAAAGGCTTTGATGGACTTGAAGTACTTGAAGACATCTCCCTGACTGTAAAGGAAGGCGAGGTCGTATCCATTATAGGCCCATCGGGATCTGGAAAATCAACGCTTCTTCGCTGCGCGACGATGCTGGAACGGATGGACGACGGTGAACTGATCTATCTGGAAGAAAAGGCGGCATGGAGTGATGGAGCTGGGCATAGTGTCTATGCACCAAAAAATGATCTGAAAAGAATTCAGAGACATTTTGGACTTGTATTCCAGAACTTTAATCTGTTCCCACACTACAGTGTGTGGAAAAATATCACAGATGCGCCTCTTCATGTTGATAAGATCTCCAAAGCAGAAGTGGAAGAGCGAACAAACAAACTCTTACAGCAGCTTGGACTTGAAGATAAAAAAGATGCTTATCCATGCCAGTTGTCCGGTGGGCAGCAGCAGAGGGTATCCATTGCAAGGGCACTCGCATTGCAGCCCAAAATTTTGTTTTTTGATGAACCGACCAGTGCACTTGATCCTGAACTAACAGGAGAAGTGCTCAAAGTCATTAAGGAACTGGCACAGGAAAAGATGACGATGATCATAGTGACCCATGAAATGCAGTTTGCAAGAGAGCTTTCAGACCGCATTATATTTATGGAACAGGGCAGAATTCAGAAGGAAGGAAGCCCGGAGGACATCTTTGGATCTGACAACGCCAGAATCCGCGAATTCATCGGTAAATTTTAACAGTCAAAAAAGATCGCGGAAACCACGTTTTTTTCGTCGTTTTCGCGATTGATTTATAGTTAGGGGTACTGTATAATCTTGTGTGGACTTTCAGAATATTTTTTGAGATTCTAATCAATATGGAACATTTTAAACATGAAAGGAACAGGGTGACTGAATCATGAAGAAACTGGATTTACTTTACGAAGGAAAAGCAAAAAAGGTGTACACAACGGATGATCCGGATGTATTGATCGTTGACTACAAAGATGACGCAACTGCATTCAACGGAGAGAAAAAAGGAACCATCGTTGGAAAAGGTGTGATCAACAACAGAATGACCAATCACGTTTTCAAACTTCTTGAAAAAGAAGGTGTACCAACTCATTTGATCGAAGAATTAAGTGACAGAGAAACTGCAGTGAAAAAAGTAGAGATCGTACCACTTGAAGTAATCATTCGTAATGTTGCTGCAGGAAGTTTTTCAAAAAGACTTGGCGTACCGGAAGGCACACCATTTTCAGAACCAACCGTAGAATTCAGTTATAAAAATGATGAACTCGGCGATCCCCTGATCAATGACCACTTCGCAGTTGCATTGAACCTTGCAACATGGGAAGAAATAGATACGATTAAAAAATATGCATTTAAAGTAAACGAAGTATTAAAAGCATATTTCCTGACAGCAAATATCAAACTGATCGATTTTAAGATCGAATTCGGCAGATATCATGGTCAGATCATCCTTGCTGACGAAACTTCACCTGACACCTGCAGACTCTGGGATGTAGAGACCGATGAAAAGCTTGACAAGGATCGTTTCAGAAGAGACCTTGGCAATGTAGAAGAAGCATATAACGAAGTATTTAAACGTCTGGGGTTATAAAAAATATGGCAGATCAGATCTATATCCAGTCAGATCAGATGGACAAGTTGCGTGAAGAATGCGGCGTGTTCGGTATGTATGACTTTGACGGAAGTGATGTCGCTTCCACAATCTATTACGGACTTCTGACCCTGCAGCACAGAGGTCAGGAAAGCTGTGGTATCGCGGTAAGTGATACGAACGGTCCAAAAGGGAAAGTCCTGAGTGCAAAAGACATGGGACTGGTCAATGAATATTTCACACCTGAAAAACTGGAAAGCCTTACCGGAGATATCGGTGTGGGCCATGTCAGATATTCAACAGCCGGAAGCAGTACCAGAGAAAATGCACAGCCGCTTGTTCTGAATTATGTTAAAGGTACACTCGGTCTTGCACATAATGGAAATCTGATCAATGCACCTGAACTTCGTCACGAACTTGAATATACAGGTGCGATTTTCCAGACAACGATCGATTCCGAGGTCATTGCTTATCATATCGCTAGAGAGCGTCTGAACAGCAAAACAGTTGAAGAAGCAGTCGGCAGAGCCATGGACAAGATCAAAGGTGCTTACTCTCTGATCGTTATGTCACCCAGAAAACTGATCGGAGCAAGAGATCCGTTTGGATTCAAGCCACTTTGTATCGGAAGACGGGACAATGCCTATATTCTGTCATCAGAATCCTGTGCACTTGATACCATTGGTGCTACCTTTATCAGGGATGTCCTTCCTGGAGAGATCGTAACGATCAGCCCGGAAAAAGGAATCGTTTCAGACATGTCACGCTGTCTGCCTGAATTGAAGCACGCAAGATGTGTATTTGAATATATTTATTTTGCAAGACCTGACAGCTATATTGATGGAAAAAGTGTATACAATGCCAGAATCCTGGCAGGAAAACACCTTGCCATGGATTCACCGGTAGAAGCAGACCTTGTAGTAGGCGTACCGGAATCGGGTAATACAGCAGCGATGGGATATTCCATGGAATCCGGAATCCCGTATGGAACAGCCTTTGTTAAAAATGCATATGTAGGCCGTACCTTTATTAAGCCTAAGCAGAAGAACAGAGAAAGTTCGGTTCAGGTCAAGTTAAATGTACTGAAAGAAGCTGTAAAAGGAAAACGTGTCATCATGATCGATGATTCCATCGTCAGAGGAACTACAAGTGACAGGATCGTCCGCATGCTTCGTGATGCAGGCGCAACAGAAGTACATATGCGCGTCAGCTCGCCGCCTTTCTTATGGCCATGCTATTTTGGTACAGATGTACCTGCAAGAGAGCAGCTGATCGCTTATAACCATACCGTAGAAGAAGTCTGCAAGATCATTGGGGCTGATTCACTGGCATACTTAAGCGTCGACAGACTGGAATCCATGGTGGGTAATCTGGGCATCTGTAAAGGGTGTTTCAC
>JAQVCQ010000187.1 GCA_028689715.1 Lachnospiraceae bacterium | reverse complement strand
AAAATATATAAATTACTTGATTTTACGGAGCGAGGCGGGTCGATCGCAGACCCATGGTATAGCGGTGATTTTGAAGCAACATACAGGGATGTGGTAGAAGGAATTGATGGTTTATATGTTCATATCATGTCCAGAGAAGGAGGAAAATAAGCATGACAGATGATACAACGTTACAAAGCGCAGAAAATCAGTTGGTTCAAGAATCAGACAAGATCGATCCAATGAATAAAGGACTTGAGAACTCGGGATTGGAATATTTATTAATGGAGAACAACAAACTTCTAAAGCAACAGATTCTGACGACAAGAATCCTGACAGGACTGGTTTGTATTCTGCTTATTAGTCTGTTTGTGGGTGGTAGTATTGTCGCAAATAAGCTGAAAAGTCTGGACCAGGTCATGAATGGAATTGACTCGATGACACAAAAGGTTGCTGACCTGGATGTGGATAAATTCAATCAGACAATTCAGGAATTTGGAGAAAAGGTGTCAAAACTTGACATTGATGGATTAAATGATACAATTGATACGCTAAACAATATGGCAGCGAAGGTAGATGAAGTTAACAGAGATTTTGAGAATTTCACATCACAGTTCGGCTTTTTATTTGGAGGCTGATGAGTGGATATATCAAAAATGATATAATACCATTCGAAATACATCATTTCCTTTTCTCAGAGTAACTGTTATAATGGCACAGATAAATTGAGATCATTATGCAGGCGGTGTAATATGAATACGTTATATTTTAAATATGCTGTAGAAGTTGAAAAAGCGGCGTCCATTACACGGGCGGCTGAAAATATGTACATGGCTCAGCCAAATCTGAGCAAGGCGATCAAGGAATTAGAAGAGACACTTGGCTACACAATATTTGACAGGACGAAAAGAGGAATGGTTCCGACGGAAAAAGGAGCAGACTTCCTGACTTATGCAAGAAAGATCGTAGAACAGCTCAATGAAATGGAAATGCTTTCAAAAAATGATGGAAGCTGTACGCAGACTTTTAAAGTTTCGATTCCGAGAGGAAGTTATATTGCAAGTGGGTTTGCAAAATTTCTGACAGAGCTGAACCAGGATGACGAAATGGATGTTTCGATCAGTGAGACAAATTCCATGGAAGCGATTGGCGATGTAGTGAATTCGAAGTGCAATATTGGTGTGATCAGATACCAAAGTATCTATGAGAACTATTTCATGGAGTATCTGAAAAATAAAGATCTACAATTCAAGTCGGTCTGGGATTTTGAATATGTACTGGTCATGTCTGAAAAGAATCCGCTTGTACATCAAAAGTGCATTACGCCGGAAGATTTAAGAAAGTATATCGAACTCACACATGGAGATACTGAAATCCCATATATCAGCAGAAATAGTGAAGGCGATAAAAAACAGAGAAAGAAAATTTATGTTTATGACAGGGGAAGTCAGTTCGATATCCTGACCAATGTTCATAACTCGTATATGTGGGTCTCACCAATTCCCGAAAGTTATCTGAAGCAGTATGGTTTGGTGCAGAGAGCCTGCAAGGTGGATCATAATCAGTATAAAGATATCCTGATCTACAGAAATGGATATAAGTTCAATACATTCGATCAGTTATTTGAAAAAAAACTGAATGAGTCCAAGGAAGAAGTTTCTTCTAAGCCATATTTATGGCGTGCGGTTTAATACGCAGAAAATTGACCATAATACTATAATTTAATCATGAGGCAGGGTGCATATTATTTTTCATATGCGCTCATGCCTCATTTATATTTCACAAAGAAAACTTTGGTTGTTATCATAAGTAAGGTTAATTGTATTAGTATTGAGGAATGGAGCTACTTATGAAAAATAATTTTCTGATTCCGTCCCAGGTGATGGAAGGTACGATATTATCGTCGGTCAATAAAAGTAAAATGCCACTATTAAAGATTTTGATACTTGGTTTTTTTGCTGGAATGTTTGTGGCATTTGGAGCATCCTCCAGTTCGGCAGCGATGTTTGGAATCCAAGATCCAGGCCTATCAAGAAGTCTTGCAGGAGTGATCTTTCCTGTAGGACTCATGATGATCTTATTCGTTGGTGGTGAACTTTTTACTGGGAATTGTCTAATGATCACGGGTGTAATGGACAAAAAAATCAAAACATCAGATTTTCTGAAAAACCTGATCTTAGTATACCTTAGTAATTTTGCAGGTTCGCTTTTTGCAGCCATTCTGCAGTATTCCGGAGCCTCTGATGGACTTTACAGAGACGAGATCGGAGCATATGCCATCAAAGTTGCCTATGGAAAGGTGACACTGGATGGATTCAGTGCGTTTCAGTCTGGAATCTGCTGTAATATTCTGGTTTGTGCAGCTGTGCTGATGGCAGCCTGTGCGACAGATATAATTGGTAAAATCGTGGCATTATTTTTCCCGATCATGGCATTTGTGATTGCAGGGTTTGAACATTGCGTCGCAAATATGTATTATATTCCGGCTGGTATGCTTGCAGCTTCTAATGAGAACTATGCAATGAAAGCAACGGAATTATATGGATTAACAAGAGAGCAGATCGACATGATCAACCCATTAGGATTTGTACTGCACAATCTGGTTCCGGTCACACTTGGAAATATAGTGGGAGGAAGTCTTGTAATAGGGGTACCATTATATCTTGTTTATAAAAGTGAATCCCGATCCGTCATTAAGACAGTCCTTAGTAAAGCAATTCCAGCAAAAGAAAATCTTAGCTATGAAAAAAGTGTATAACTATTAAAAAAATAACAGACTCTGGTCACAACTCCTGGTGGATACAGGATTCAAATGTGACTGGAGTCTTTTTT
>JAQVCQ010000186.1 GCA_028689715.1 Lachnospiraceae bacterium | reverse complement strand
TTTAAATCATGAATTGGAGGAAATATATGGAAAGCAGAATTGTTAAAATTACAAGAATACTATTGGATTTCATGTTTTACACGGGGTTTTTAGTGACGGCAGGTATCATATTTATTATTCGGGCGTATGGAAAATATAATCATTATTTTAAGGAATACTGGATCGCCCTGTCTGTTATTTTTATTTTATCAGGGATTCTGGCACTTTTGATCCTGGCAGAATTAAGAAAAATTTTAAAAAGCGTACAAGCTGATGACTGTTTTATCAGAGAAAATGTGATAAGCCTGTCAAAAATGGGTGATTATAGTTTCATGATTGTCGTTGTGACATGCTTTAGAATTATAATATATCTGACTCCTGCAGTGCTTGTGATCATTCTGACTTTTTTGATTGCAGGATTGTTTTCAAAGGTTCTGTCGCAGGTGTTTGATGCTGCTGTTACTTATAAATTAGAGAATGACCTGACAATATAGGAGGTTGAGATGGGAATAGTGATCAATTTGGATGTTGTCATGGCGCAAAGGAAAAAAGGATTAACGGAGCTTGCGCAGGAAGTGGATATTACGATGGCGAATCTTTCTGTACTAAAGAACAATAAAGCAAAAGCAATTCGTTTTTCTACCCTGGAAGCATTATGTAAAGCCTTACAATGTCAGCCGGGAGATATCCTGGCATATCAGGAGGAGGAAACGGAATGAAAACAGACTTTAAATCGCTGACTCCAATGAGTCTTGTGTTCGCAATTTTTTTTACGATTTGTTTTTATCAGAATCAATCTGGTATTGCAGTATTCTTGTTTGCAGTATTTATGAACCTGATCAGCATATGGTTATTTAGAAAGTATGAGATACAGACCAAGAAAGCAGACTATTTATACATGGCGGGAATTCTTTTACTTGGTTTTTTGTCAGTGATTACGGCGGATTTCAAAATTTTATTTTTAAATCATATCATGATGATCTTATTTGTGATTGCATTTTATTTACATAGATGTTTTGCTTATGAAGGCTGGGATATACCGGAGTACCTGACAAAATTCCTGAGCATCATGTTTGGAGGAATCACAAAAATAGCATCACCGATCTCAGATCTTTTAAAAGTGATTCGAGTAGAAAGTGAAACAAAAAAAACAAGAAATGCAGTTCAGGCGGTCCTGATTGGCATTGTGATTGCAGTACCGATATTATTCATCATAACGGGACTATTATCACAGGCGGATGCTGTATTTGGATATGCAGTCAATCGTTTGATCAGGAACATCACAATACCAGAAAAATTAATTGAAATAACGATTATGCTTCTGTTTGGTTTCTTTTTATTTTACTGTGGCGTGACAAATCTATTTTCGACTTTTGAAAAACACCCTAAGAAAACAAATAGAATGGGTGAACCGTTGATTGCAATTACATTTACCTCACTTGTGGGATTGGTCTACTTTTTCTTTTCGGTGATTCAGGTCATTTATCTGTTTGCAGGACTGAATAGATTACCCGAGGGATATACCTATTCGGCGTATGCACGTGAAGGCTTTTTTCAGCTGGTAGCAGTCTGCTTATTCAATGTAATGCTTGTAGTATTTTGTTTTTATTACTACAGAGAGCATCATGTTTTAAAGATCAGTCTGACGGTGATCAGCAGCTGCACCTATATTATGACCGGTTCAAGTGCTTACAGAATGATCTTATATATTCAGGAGTATGGTCTTACATTTTTACGTGTTTTTGTATTATGGGTACTGGCACTGATTTTTCTGACACTTACAGGAATTGTCCTTGCAATTTTCTATGAACGTTTTTCACTAATGAGATATTATCTGATTTGTTTTTTTGGATGGTATTTATTATTTGGCTACAGTCACCCGGATTGCTATATTGCTGCGTATAATTTAAATCATGATCAGATCGAGGGGAATCTTGATGTGTACTATTTGAATGAAATGTCAGCAGATGCAGCAGGAAGCATACTTCATAAAAGGAAAGAACTTAACAGCAAATCTGACCTTTCGGGGGAGGAAAGACGATTCCTCAGTACAACAGAGAGCTATGCCACACAAATAAGAGAAGAAGCTGAAAATATGGACTTCAGGTCTTTTAATCTATCAATTTATTGGGCCGATATAATTTTAAGCATGGAATAGAACGACAAAATCTTAAAAATTTATTAATAATATAAAAAAAGTGTAAATTAGCACTTGATTACTTTATAAATTCGTGCTACTATTTCGGAAGTGTTACACACAATTAAAAGAAAGCGAGGTAAAAAATATGAGAACAGCGAGAACACACGCCACAAACACAACAACTTTATACTTGAGCATGATTACCTCGGTAGTATGTGAATAATAACAGACATTTATTTGATTATTCAGCCGTGGCAGTCTGCCACGGCATTTTTATATCCATTTTCAGATGTTGTGACATTCTGTCCAAACGTATTACCGGGCAATTCATACTCAGTCAACAGGCTCAAACAGGAGGAGTATGTATGAATTGGATGACAGAAATCGATTTACTGGTAACTGAAAACAAATTTTCAAAACCGGAGAAGAGCAAGCTTCCATGGTGGAAGCGGATCGAGACAATTTATAATTGTGAACCGGAACAAACAAAACGGGGAGAACGAAAAGAGAAAAAAAGTAAATTACGCTCTACAGACCTTGAAAATAAGGAGAATACGTGTATAAGAGCAGAAATTGAGATATAAAAACATCAGTGTACTGAAATACAAAAGTAGTCCAACGAACTTTATTGACAGAAGTACCAGGAATGCATATAATAATATCGACAATGGCGTCCGTAATGGGCGCCATTTTTTTTGTTTAAAAGTAAGAGTTGTGATAATAATCAGAAAAGAGGATATGCTTATG
>JAQVCQ010000064.1 GCA_028689715.1 Lachnospiraceae bacterium | reverse complement strand
AATCAAAAAAGGAAAGCATGATGTGCTTTCCTTTTTTGATTATTATGATTTTGAATGATAAAAATTCGTGACAGAATCCATTTTAGCTGACATATTCATGAGCAAAAGGTCTGTAATGGCGAGTGCTGCCATTGCTTCGACTACCACAACAGCTCTTGGTACAATAATTGGATCATGTCTTCCTTCTATTTTTATTTCAATCTCATTACCGTTCTTATCAACAGTATTCTGTGCTTGAAAAATAGATGGAGTCGGCTTGAAATGGGCTCTGAAAATCACATGATCTCCATCACTGATTCCGCCAAGGGTGCCACCGGCATGATTTGTTGATTTAGCAACCCTGTTATCCCGATAGTAAAAGCTGTCATTGTTCTCGGAACCTTTTAAAAGAGAGGCTTTGAAGCCATCACCTATTTCAAAAGCTTTTACACCACCTATGGATAGAACAGCTTTTGATAGATTTGCATCCAGTTTGTCAAAAACAGGTTCTCCAAGTCCGGCAGGAAGATCTGTGATAACACATTCGATCACACCACCACAGGAATCATATTGCTTCATACATTCTTCAAGATAATTTTCAGCTTTTTTGGAAGCAACAGCATCGGGCATACAGGTCGGAGTTGCTTTGATCAGATCAGGATTGAAGCGATCAGGATCGATTTCGACGGGACCAATCGATTTTGTATAGGCAGTGATCTGAATACCAAGTGAATGAAGCAATTTCAGCGCTACTGCACCGGCTGCAACACGACCGATCGTTTCGCGTCCGGAGGAGCGCCCACCGCCTCTGTAATCTCTGAATCCGTATTTTGCATCAAAAGTATAGTCTGCATGTCCGGGACGATAAGAATCCGCAATATTACTATAGTCCTTGGACCTTTGTGTTTGATTGCGGACCAGTAAGGAAATCGGAGTACCGGTTGTTCTTCCTTCAAATACGCCGGAAAGAATTTCAACGGTATCATCTTCTTTGCGCGGGGTTGCTATTTTTGTTTTCCCTGGCTTGCGTCGGTCCAGGTAATCCTGGATATCCTGTTCGCAGAGTAAAAGTCCTGAAGGGCAGCCATCGATCACAACACCGAGAGCAGCACCATGTGATTCGCCCCAGGTAGATATTCTGAACAGATTTCCTAATGTAGAACCAGCCATATGAGTACCTCTTTCTGATTTAATACATGTTTTTGTTTATTATAGTGAAAAGCAGGTCAGCTGACAATCCTAAAATCCTGAAATACCGACTAAAAATAAACTGGTGCTGAAAAAAGGATTGTGCTATAATTAATTTAATTATTTCATTAATTTGAAAATGTAAAAAAGGATTATCCCTTCATGAATCAACATTTCAAGGACAAGCTTGTACATAGTTTACTAAAAGCCGGCAAAAAAAACAAGAATTTTAAAATTCCTGTTTTTATTTGTGTTGCTTTTATTATAGGGATCTACCGTATTGCCTCAACCATTTATGGAAATTCAAAAAAGATTCTGCTCACCTCCTGTCTGATCTTATTTTTTACGATCAGCAGCAGTTTTGCATCCATTAATTTTGTCACGACCAATCCAACTGTTATTCCGGAAGAAGAAATCGTCAAAGCTGATGCTGTCTCGGATAATTCAGTTGTTTCTGTGTCTGAAGCGGATGCTGATCCGGAACAGATCCATATTATAGATGACCTTGAAGTAATTGATGGATATGAAGATACAGATATCAGTAATGGAAATACAGATTACTATACTGTTGATGAAATACTTGGAAGTAATCAGTCGCAGGAAATTTCTGAACAGGATTTGGTAACACAGGACCAGAAAGAGGTTTTTGACAAAGAAGACTGGAGACTGGTACTGATCAACAAGCAGCACCCTGTACCTGATAACTACGAAGTAACGCTTGGAACGATCACAGGTAATATGAAGTGTGATGCACGTATTATTAAGGATGTGCTTCATATGCTTCAGGACGCAAGAGAAGACGGTGTTAACCTTGTGATCTGCTCACCCTATCGTGATTATCAAAGGCAGTCTGTTCTGTTCGAAAGAAAGATCAATGCATACATGAGACAGGGGATGTCTTATCTGGAGGCATATAAGATCACATCTCAGGCGGTGACGGTTCCGGGGGCAAGTGAACATCAGATCGGACTTGCACTTGATATCATCTGTGATTCCTATTCGCTGCTTGACGAGGGTTTTGGAGAAACAGATGCTGGAAAGTGGCTTGCTGAGAATTGCTGTGAATATGGTTTTATATTAAGATATCCAAAAGGAAAAGAATATATCACGAGTATTGAATATGAACCCTGGCACTTCAGATATGTAGGACAGGAAGCTGCTACGATTATCACGGACCAAAAAATAACACTCGAAGAATTTATTGAAAATCTGTAGTGGAGTATCTCCACTACATTTTTATTCGTTTAAAAATAATGAAATGAATAGCAAATAATGAAATGCATGTCAGACATGCGGATAGGAACAAAATATGTATAATTTGATCAAAAAAGAAGGACGAGCAAAAAGAGCTGAATTTCATACAGTCCACGGCACAATTCAGACTCCGGTATTTATGAATGTAGGAACGATTGCAGCAATCAAAGGTGCGGTAGGAACAGAGGATCTAGAACAGATCGGAACGCAGGTGCAATTATCCAATACATATCATCTTCATGTAAGGCCGGGCGATACCATTGTAAAACAGCTTGGTGGGCTTCATAAGTTCATGAACTGGGATAAGCCGATCCTGACTGACTCGGGTGGTTTTCAGGTATTCTCTTTATCAGGTCTTAGAAAAATAAAAGAAGAAGGTGTTTATTTTTCATCTCATATCGATGGAAGAAAGATATTTATGGGACCGGAAGAGAGTATGCAGATACAGTCGAACCTTGCTTCTACTATTGCGATGGCATTCGATGAATGTCCGTCCAGTAAAGCTGAAAAAACATATGTAGAAGACTCGGTGAACAGAACGACAAGGTGGCTGGAGCGATGTCAGAAAGAAATGAAACGGCTGAACCAGGTCGAGGATACAATTAATAAAAATCAATTACTGTTTGGTATAAATCAGGGTGCAATTTTTCATGACATCAGAATTGAACATGCCAAACGGATTTCGGAAATGAATCTGGATGGATATGCGCTGGGTGGTCTTGCAGTAGGCGAATCTCACGAAGAGATGTATTCCGTTCTGGAAGAGACTGTACCGTATCTTCCAGAAAATAAACCGACCTATTTAATGGGGGTTGGGACTCCGGCAAACATTCTGGAGGCAGTTGAACGAGGGGTGGATTTTTTTGACTGTGTTTATCCAAGCAGAAACGGAAGACATGGACATGTTTACACCAATCTTGGCAAGCTGAATTTATTTAATGCGCAGTTCGAACTGGATCAAAGACCTATTGAAGAAGGCTGTAATTGTCCGGCCTGTAGAAGATATTCAAGAGCCTATATCAGACATCTGCTCAAAGCAAAAGAAATGCTGGGAATGAGACTCTGCGTTCTTCATAATCTTTATTTTTATAATCATATGATGGAAGAGATCAGAGATGCACTGGATGAGAATAGATTTGTAGAATATAAAAAGAATAAACTGGCAGGAATGCTGGCGCTTGATAAAAAATGAGCCGGTCCGGATTTTGAGTAAAACATGATTCCTAGCAGAAAAGTACTTGCTGTTTTAGTTTGGATTGTGTATGATAATGAAAAGCAATTAACATTTACTTAGGAGGATTTTAGAATGAATATGTTATTAACAGCTGGAAGTGCAGCCGGAACAGGAACTGTTATGGTCGTATATATTGTTTTGATCGTTGCATTTATTTATTTTATGATGATTCGTCCACAAAACAAAGAAAAGAAAAGAATTGGTGCCATGATGTCTTCCATGGAGATCGGTGACAGTGTATTGACTACCAGCGGATTTTACGGTATCATTATTGACATTACCGAAGATACCATCATCGTTGAATTCGGAAACAATAAGAATTGCCGTATTCCGATGCAGAAAACAGCAGTTGCACAGGTAGAAAAAGCAAAAGCTGAATAAGTGAAACGGATTGACCGTATCTTTTAGTTTCTAAAAGATGCGGTTTTTTTTCATAATAATGTGCGTTATAACCCATGGTTATTAAAATCATAAATAATATATATTATTGTTTCTATTTTTAATATGATACTCTAGAGATATGATCTGACCTGACTACATAATTCTTATACGAAAAATTAAAGGAGTGTTGAACTATGGAATTAAATATTGCATGTATCCCTGGTGATGGGATTGGACCCGAAATTATAAATGAAGCAAAAAAAGTATTAGATGCTGTTTCGATAAAATATGGACATAAGATCAATTATGACACCATTTTACTCGGTGGAGCTTCCATTGATGCTTATGGAATTCCGTTGACAGACGAGACGATCATGAAAGCCAAAGCTGCTGGTGCTGTTTTAATGGGATCAATCGGCGGGGATGCAAATACATCACCGTGGTATCAGCTTCCACCGGCAAAAAGACCGGAAGCAGGTCTTCTGGGAATTAGAAAAGCATTAAACCTGTTTGCAAACTTAAGACCTGCAGTTCTATATCAGGAATTAGAAGATGCATGTCCGTTAAAAAAAGAAATTATTGAGAATGGTTTTGATATCATGATCATGCGCGAACTGACAGGTGGTCTGTACTTTGGTGAAAGAAGCACTACGACTGAGAATGGAATTCGTAAAGCAGTTGACACACTGACATATGATGAAAATGAGATTAAAAGGATCGCAGTCAAAGCTTTTGATATTGCATTAAAAAGAAATAAGAAAGTGACAAGCGTGGATAAGGCCAATGTGCTTGATTCATCAAGGCTATGGAGAAGTGTTGTAGATGAGGTCGCAGCAGACTATCCGGAAGTTAGATGTGAACACATGCTGGTAGATAATTGTGCGATGCAACTTGTCAGAAATCCAGGACAATTCGATGTTGTTCTGACAGAAAATATGTTCGGAGATATTTTATCAGATGAAGCAAGTATGGTAACTGGATCGATCGGGATGCTTGCATCAGCAAGTCTGAATGAATCAAAATTTGGCTTATATGAACCAAGTCATGGTTCGGCTCCCGATATTGCAGGAATGGATATTGCCAATCCGATCGCAACTGTATTATCTGCATCTATGATGCTCAGATTTACTTTTGATTTGGATCAGGAGGCGGATGAGATAGAAAACGCAGTAAGATCTGCACTACAAGATGGTTATAGGACAAAAGATATTATGTCAGAAGGCAATCAACTGGTTGGATGCTCTGGTATGGGAGATATTCTGGCTGGTTATATCAAATAAATATTTTAGGAGGATGACAATATGAGAAGTGATTCAGTAACAAAAGGAACCCAGCAGGCTCCACACAGGTCATTGTTCAATGCACTTGGATATACAAAAGAAGAAAGAGAACGCCCTTTGATTGGGATCGTTAGTTCATATAATGAAATCGTACCAGGACATATTAACCTGGATAAAATAGTAAATGCAGTTAAGATGGGAGTTGCCATGGCGGGTGGAACACCGGTCGTATTTCCTGCAATTGCAGTATGTGATGGCATTGCCATGGGTCATGTGGGCATGAAATATTCGCTGGTCACAAGAGATCTGATTGCAGACAGTACAGAATGTATGGTAATGGCACATGGTTTTGACGCACTGGTATGTGTTCCTAACTGTGATAAAAACGTTCCGGGACTGTTAATGGCAGCAGCCAGACTTAATATTCCTACTATTTTTGTATCAGGAGGACCGATGCTTGCAGGCAGGGTCCATGGTGAAAAAAGAAGCCTTTCAAGCATGTTCGAAGCAGTCGGAAGTGTTGCAGCAGGTACAATGAATCTGGATGAGTTGGAAGAATTTGAAGAAAAAGTATGCCCTACATGTGGATCCTGTTCAGGTATGTATACAGCAAACAGTATGAACTGTCTGACGGAAGCAATTGGTATGGGATTAAAAGGAAATGGAACCATTCCTGCAGTTTATTCAGAGCGAATCAGGCTTGCAAAACATGCTGGAATGAAGATCATGGAACTGCTTGAAAAAAATATCAGACCAAGAGACATTATGAATGATAAAGCATTTATGAATGCGCTGGTCGTTGACATGGCGCTTGGATGTTCAACAAATACCATGCTTCATATCCCAGCAATTGCACACGAAGCAGGTGTAGAATTGAACCTGGATCTTGCGAATGAACTGAGTGCAAAGACACCTAATTTATGTCATCTTGCGCCGGCAGGACATACCTATATGGAAGATCTTAATGAGGCAGGTGGTGTTTACGCTGTCATGAATGAACTTGATAAAAAAGGACTGTTATATACGGACCTGATTACTGCAAGTGGTAAAACAGTGAAGGAAAACATAGCAGGAAGCATGAATATGGATCATGAAGTCATAAGACCAATTGAAAATCCATATAGTGAAAACGGCGGTATCGCAGTATTAAAAGGAAATCTTGCACCTGATGGAAGCGTCGTTAAACGTTCCGCAGTACTTCCGGAAATGATGGAGCATAAAGGACCTGCACGTGTATTTGACTGTGAAGAGGATGCAATAGAAGCAATTAAATCAGGAAAAATTGTTTCTGGAGATGTCGTTGTGATCAGATATGAGGGACCAAAAGGAGGTCCGGGAATGCGTGAAATGTTAAACCCTACATCTGCAATTGCCGGAATGGGTCTTGATTCCACCGTTGCCTTGATTACTGACGGAAGATTTTCAGGAGCTTCCAGAGGCGCATCCATTGGTCACGTTTCACCGGAAGCGGCTGTTGGCGGACCGATTGCTCTGGTGCAGGAAGGCGATCAGATACAGATCAACATTCCAATGAACACAATTGATGTTTTAATAACTGTAGAAGAAATGGAAAACAGAAGATCAAAATGGCAGCCACGTGATCCCCAGATTACCACAGGATATCTTGCAAGATATCACGCAATGGTAACAAGCGGTGCAAACGGAGCAATTTTAAAAGCGCCGGGTCAGGAATGAAAGAAAGGAAGTTCATATGCTTTTATCAGGATCAGAAATTGTAGTAGCATGTCTTAAAGAACAAAATGTAGATACCGTATTTGGATATCCAGGCGGTGCAATTCTTAATATATATGATGCTTTATATAAGCACAGAGATGACATGAGGCATATCCTTACCTCACACGAGCAGGGAGCATCTCATGCAGCAGATGGCTATGCAAGGGCAACTGGAAAAGTCGGAGTATGTCTTGCAACAAGTGGGCCTGGCGCAACAAATCTCGTAACCGGAATTGCCACTGCGTATATGGATTCCATTCCAATGGTGGCAATTACAGCAAACGTTATCTTACCGTTACTTGGAAAAGACAGTTTTCAGGAGATTGATATTGCAGGCATTACAATGCCGATTACAAAACATAATTTTATTGTAAAAGATGTTTCAATTCTGGCTGAAACAATTAGAAAAGCATTCAGAATCGCCAAGTCTGGTCGTCCCGGACCAGTATTGGTAGATATTACAAAAGATGTAACAGCCGCCATGTTTGAATATGAACCGGCAAAACCATATGAAGAACCACATTATAACAGATTTAGTGATGATGATATTGATCTGGCAGTCAGCCTGATCGAAAAATCAAAAAAACCATATATTTATCTTGGAGGCGGAGCAATTCTGTCAGAAGCATCTGAGGAAGTCAGAGAATTTGCAAAACTGATCAATGCCCCCGTATGTGATACGCTGATGGCAAAAGGAGCATTCGACGGCAGAGACGATCTGTATACTGGAATGATCGGTATGCATGGGACTAAGACCTCCAATTTGGGGGTTAGTCAGTGTGATCTTCTGATCGCTCTTGGAGCAAGATTTTCAGACCGTGTTGTTGGTAATGCAAGTAAATTTGCCAGCCATGCAACACTGCTGCACATTGATATTGATGCAGCAGAGATCAATAAAAACATTAAATCCGGTGCTTCAATCGTAGGTGATCTTAAGGACATTCTCCAGGTCTTAAATAAGAGACTTGTACAAAAAGATAATGCCGAATGGGTCAGACATATTTTGGATCTGAAACAAAAATTTCCATTGAAATACAAGAAAGATAAACTGACCTGTCCGTATATTATTGAAACGATCGACAAAGTCACAAATGGAGAAGCAATCATATCGACAGATGTTGGACAGCATCAGATGTGGGCTGCACAATTTTACAAATATACAAAACCCAGAACATTTCTGACATCAGGTGGACTTGGAACAATGGGTTATGGTCTTGGCGCTTGTATTGGTGCAAAAGTCGGACAACCTGATAAAATCTGTATCAATATAGCGGGTGACGGTTGCTTTAGAATGAACATGAATGAACTAGCGACAGCAAGCAGATATCAGATTCCGATTATTCAGGTCGTGATCAATAATCATGTACTTGGGATGGTTAGGCAATGGCAGACACTTTACTACGATCAGAGATATTCAAGTACGATCCTTAATGACCAGGTCGATTTTGTGAAAGTGGCCGAAGGACTTGGCTGCGAAGCGATCAGAGTAACAACGATGGAAGAAGTAGAACCTGCTTTAAGAAAAGCGCTTTCTCTGAACAGACCAGTTTTACTTGACTGTATTATTGAAGAAGATGACAAAGTATTTCCTATGGTATCACCTGGTGCGCCTATTAATGAGGCATTTGATGAAGATGATCTGGCAAATAGGTAAAGGGTAAACGATGACAGATAAAATGAGTATCTGGAAAAAGCTGGTATATAGTTTGGTCACATTTGTTTTTGTACTTGCTGTTTTCTATCTATTCCTTGCATATTATTACAGGGATAGTTTTTCGTTTGGAACATGGATCAATGGTGTCTATTGCACCGGAAAAACGATTGATGAAATCGATCAGGAATTGTTGTCAAATAGAAAAACTCCTATTTTTACAATACTTTTAAAAAATGGTACAACTGTATCTCTTAATGCCGAAGCATTTGATTACAGGGAAAATTATAAGAATATACTGCAATCAGAGCTGGAGTCACAAAATTCTTTTTTTTGGGGAAGTAATTTGTTTCAGTCAAATTCTAAAATCCTCTTACCGGAAATATCCTGTAATATGGAAGAATTAAAGGACTTGCTGGATCGGGAAGCATTTATAAAAATGAACCAGCATACGTCATCTCCCAAAGTAAAGATCATGGAATCGGATAAGGGGTTTGAACTTTTTGATAATACAGATTCGATCCTGAATTATGAATACGCAACTGCAAAGATCATTACATCTATTCTCGCAGGCGAAAACAGGATAGAACTGGATGATGGTTTAAGCTATGAAAAAATTGAGATCACTCCGGATATGCTCAAAACATATCAGTTATGGGAAAAAGTGAAGGAATTTCAGGATTTCAGAATACGTTACCTATTCGGTGACACAGAAGAAATCCTGGATTCTTCTGTTGTTGCAGATTGGATTACAATTGATTCTGATGGAAATTTTATATTGGATGAAAATGGGGACTTGATTTTGAATCAGGAAATGGTCAAAGAATATGTTGCCTCGCTGGCATCTAAATATGATACACTTGGCGGAACAAGAATATTTCAGGCAACAAGAGGAGAAATGGTCACCATAGAGGGCGGAACTTATGGAAATCAACTTGATCAGGAGACAGAAACGGAATATCTGATCAATGCTTTTCTACAGAATAATGACGCCGACAGAATTCCTGTATATATAAAATCAGCAAAAAAACAGGGATCGGATGATATTGGTGACACCTATATTGAAATAGATATGACGGAACAGACTTTGTATTACTATGAGAAGAATGAATTGAAAGTTTTAACACCCGTTGTGACCGGTAATTTAAAATATGGACGGGAAACACCAGCACGGGTATGCTATGTATATGCAAAGCAAAAGAACAGAATATTACGCGGACCGGGTTATGCTGCACATGTCAATTTCTGGATGCCTGTCTATGGAAATATAGGAATTCATGATGCGAAGTGGAGAGATGAGTTTGGTGGAAACATCTATAAAACAGATGGCTCCCATGGATGTATTAATACACCATTTGATACAATGAAACAACTGTTTGATATTGTTGAAATAGGGACACCAGTCATAATGTATTATTAATATTGAAAGACAATCTCGCTTTAATACGTTAACACACTCGTTCATCAATTTGGTAACACGCTGTACTGTTAGTGCATTAATACGTTTTTTCGTTAATGTTTTAACTTAATGTTGACTTAGTGAAAGATAAAATGTAGAATAAACGTTAGTTTATTTCAATTAGGAGGATGGAGATGGGAAGAATTTATAATTTTTCGGCAGGACCGGCAGTTTTACCGGAAGAAGTGCTGAGAGAAGCTGCAGAAGAAATGCTTGATTATAAGGGATGTGGAATGTCTGTTATGGAAATGAGTCATAGATCAAAGACTTATGATTCCATTATTAAAGAGGCTGAAGCTGATTTACGTGAATTAATGAATATTCCGTCAAACTATAAAGTCCTTTTTTTACAGGGTGGGGCAAGTCTTCAATTCGCCGCGATTCCAATGAACTTAATGAAAAATGGTGTTGCTGATTATATTGTAACAGGTGAATGGGCGAAAAAAGCTTATCAGGAAGCCTGTATGTATGGAAAGGCAAACAAAGTTGCATCTTCAGAAGATAAAACCTTTTCTTATATTCCAGATTGTTCAGATCTTCCTATTTCAGAAAATGCAGATTATGTATATATATGTGAGAATAATACCATTTATGGTACAAAATTTAAAACATTACCAAATACAAAAGGAAAAACGTTAGTATCCGATGTGTCTTCCTGCTTTTTATCAGAACCAGTAGATGTAACAAAATATGGTGTAATCTATGGCGGCGTTCAAAAGAATATTGGTCCTGCAGGCGTTGTGATCGTAATCATCAGAGAAGATCTGATTACCGACGATGTATTGGCTGGTACGCCTACTATGATGAAATATAAAACACATGCTGATGCACAGTCTTTATACAATACACCTCCTGCTTATGGTATTTATATTTGTGGAAAAGTGTTTAAATGGATTAAAAATATGGGCGGTCTTGAAGTTATGAAAGCTCATAATGAAACGAAAGCAAATATACTTTATGATTTTCTTGATCAAAGCAAATTATTTAAAGGTACCGTTTTAAAGGAAGATCGGTCCATGATGAATGTACCGTTCATTACCGGAAATAGCGAATTAGACGAGAAGTTCATTAAGGAAGCGAAAACAGCCGGGTTTGACAGTCTGAAAGGACATCGTTCTGTTGGTGGTATGAGAGCAAGTATTTATAATGCTATGCCAATTGAAGGTGTCGAAAAATTAGTAGAATTCATGAAAAAATTTGAAGAGGAGAACCTATAATGTTCACTTATCACTGTCTGAATCCAATAGCGTCTGTAGGACTTGAAAAATTTACTGAACTTTATAATAAAACGGAAGATCTGAAAGATGCTGACGGGGTCCTTGTTCGAAGCGCATCTGTTCATGATATAGAGCTTCCTGATAGATTGCTTGCAGTTGCACGTGCAGGTGCGGGTGTAAACAACATTCCGCTTGATAAATGTGCTGAAAAAGGAATCGTTGTGTTTAATACCCCCGGAGCGAATGCGAACGGTGTTAAAGAGCTTGTGATTGCTGGAATGCTTCTTGCTTCCAGAGATATTGTTGGTGGAATTAACTGGGTCAAGGAAAACTGCGCAGATCCTGATATTGCAAAAACTGCAGAAAAAGCAAAGAAGAATTTTTCTGGAACAGAAATCCAGGATAAAAAACTTGGCATTATTGGACTTGGTGCAATTGGTGTGAAAGTGGCGAATGTTGCAAAAAGCCTAGGTATGGAAGTATATGGATATGATCCTTATGTTTCGGTCGATGCTGCCTGGAATTTGAGCAGGGATGTAAAACATGTCCTGAATGTAGATCAGATTTATGAAAATTGTGATATGATCACGATCCATGTTCCACTTATGGAAGCAACAAAAGGAATGTTGAATGCAGATGCAATTTCTAAGATGAAAGATGGCGTTGTACTGATGAATTTTGCGCGTGATCTGCTTGCAGATGAAAATGCGATCATTGATGGAATTAAATCAGGTAAAGTCAAGAAATATGTTACTGATTTTCCGAATCCAACAACTGCAGGTGTAGAGGGTTGTATCGTAATTCCTCATTTAGGTGCTTCAACGGAAGAATCAGAAGATAACTGTGCAAAAATGGCAGTCAGACAAATGATGAACTACCTCGAGAATGGTAATATCGTTAACAGTGTAAATTATCCGAACTGTAATATGGGCGTTTGCACACAGGCTGGAAGAATTGCTATTTTTCATAGGAATATTGCGAATATGATTACAAAGTTTACAGCAATTATTGGAGATTCGGGAATCAATATTGAAACAATGTTGAATAAGTCAAAAGGCGAATATGCTTATACTTTGATTGATATTGAAAACCCATTAAATTCAGAGATCATAAAAGCTCTCGAAAATATAGATGGCGTATTCAGAGTCCGCATTATCAAATAAGTTTTAGAAATCAAGAAAAAGCCGTTACTGTCAGAATGAAAAACTGAACAATAACGGCTTTTTTTATAGAAAATCTGAGTTGGCAAGATTTTTTAAAGAGTCTCTATGCTCGTTTTTAAAATCCTGTTCTCTTTTCAGAGAAGCAACACTTGCAAGATCCATGTACTGAATAAAGACTTCTTCAACTGTCTTATTTTGCTCAGCGGCAATCTCGCTCATGACCGGTTTAAGCTTTTCTAATTGTACGGAGATCTGTGTTTTTTGTGGATCGATATCAGCAAGAACCGTTTCAGCGTATTGATTAATTCTGTTCAGCAGTTCTATCTCTTGATTTGACATAATAACATTCCTTTCTTTGATTAAGATTGATTATGATTCCATATTGTAGCATTCGCGAACGCGACTGTCAAAAGATAAGTAAAAGTTATTGAATACGAACAGGAAAGTTATTCATCCGCGGGCGGAAAAGTTATTCATCCGCGGGCGGAAAAGTTATTCATCCGCTTGTGAATATGTATTTGATTTGGTACAATTAAACAAAGCACAAAGGAGACCAACTATGGCACAAATAAAACCATTTGCAGCGATCAGACCGGCAAACGGTCTTGAGGAACAAGTCGCAGCACTTCCGTATGATGTATATAACAGGGCAGAGGCAAAGAAAGAAATTAAAGACAGACCACTTTCCTTTTTACGAGTTGACAGACCTGAAACCAGTTTTGATGATTCTGTGG
>JAQVCQ010000005.1:46044-58482 GCA_028689715.1 Lachnospiraceae bacterium | reverse complement strand
CTCTTAATTGTCTGAATGATCGTCTCTTTTTGAGCTAATATGGACTGCTCATGATGCATCAAAATATCAGTACGGTCTGCAACATGCAGGATATAGGACTCGATCGGTACTTCTCCATATTCAGGAATATAATCGGCATGATCTTCATAACTCCAGTGATGGTAATATACAATTCTGGAAATTTTTAAAAATGGTTGAAATGATTCCAGCATATAACAGCCTAGACTGCAGTGTGGATATGGATTTTCAACATCCATCTTGACTAATTGATCCCGTTCCGTCACCGTCAGGGCACCAATATCATGCAAAGAGGCAGCGATCACAAGATTGCTCAGAGATTCTGCTTCAAGATTCATTGCCATACCGATTCTATATGCCGCAATTGCAGTTCTTCTATGATGGTTCTTTAACAGATAATTATAAAGATCAATACATTTTGTAAAAGAAGAAATCATTTCTTTTAAAGTCAATCCCAAAAGCTACCTCCCCACATAGTCACTAAGACTGTGAAATCACTGTTTTATTCCTTCCAGTTCGTTTTGCTTCATATAGTGCATGGTCTGCCTGACTGACCAGCATATCCAGATTTTGTGTAGTCTGGTCAAATGTTGCCACACCAATGCTGACTGTGATCTGAAACGGAACAGAACCGCAGTACATTACATTTCCTTCTATCATTTTTCTAAAATTCTCCGCTTTATTAAATGCTGATTTCGCATCCGTGTTAAGCATAACTACAGCAAATTCTTCTCCTCCCATACGTCCTGCTATATCAGTTCCTCTAAAAAGATCCAACATGATCCTTGCGAACTCTTTGATTACTTCATCGCCTGTCTGATGCCCATAGGTATCGTTCACTTTTTTAAAATAATCGATATCCATCATCAAGACGGATATACTTTCTCCATATCTAATTGCACGATCAAATATTTCTGTTGCGCTCTCCCTGAACTTTCGTCTATTGGACAGCCCGCTTAGTTCATCAACACTTGCCATCTCAAGCAACTTCTTTTTCAAGCGTTCTCGTTCCGTTACATCATCAAATGTAACCAGAAAACCTACCAAATCACCCCTGTTTGCTATTTTTCTGACGCTCGTTTCCAGATAGCGCTCTTCCCCATCAGCAAAAAGCATAAAGACACGCACCTCCAGGTTTTTGATACTATCCAGCAATTCCTGGTTGTTCTTTAATATCTGATCAAGGTAAGCTTCTTCAAGACTGGAATTCAACCATTTAAAATACCCTAAACTTGCGTTATTAAAATCAACGATTCTGTAAAACCGATTCAATAAGATCAATCCTGATGCGCTGTCTTCAAAAACCCGTTCTCTTGCAAGTAACTTGATCTCCAAAAAATTATACTTTGTCAACGCAAGATTGATCATCAGAATGCATGGTGGAAGTATGACCGCAGTATAATCAATTCCAATTCCGCCCAGATTTGTAGAAACAAGAACCAACGCAAGATAAGGAAGTATCGATGCGATCAATAAAATCCGAAACTGCATTCTTTCATCACCTGTACTTTTTTTATATCTCTTAAAATAAAACCAGGTACAAAGAATCAGCGTAAACAGTACATATGCCATCTGTACAAAGTACCATGGTCCTTTCGTCAGGTACATGACTGACATATTATCTACATATTGCAGCTCGATCTTTCTATAATATAAGTGATGAAGATTATTGGTAAGACGCATTATAAAAGTCATCATCGGAATTACAAATAAAAAAATACCTTTATAACCTTTTAAACTATTTTTTCTTCCAGTATAAAGCATACTCACTACAAGCCATAGGGTTGGGAAAAATGGAATCCCAAGGTACTGAATCTGATTCCAGAATTTCATCCTCGCCAATGTATCTACATTGATTTCCATCAGATAACCCAGCAGATAAATCTGTAAGGTCAGACAAAGTGCTCCCAATGCTTTTGCATAGCTTGACTTGCCACGAATAAATGAATTTACGAACATTAGTGATAACAACATGACTCCAACAAATAAATAAACACTCAGGATGAATAAAATCATGAATTGCCCATCCTTTCATGCATAATCGTAATGAAATCCCTCATAGTAAATTCTCCCTTGATCTACTCCTCAGATTTTTGAAATTTATGGAAGTGTCAGTATGATACCTCCACCTTTTTGGCGATATCCGGAATCCATAAGTTCCTTTAGTGAAAACCAGTGATAATTGCCATACGTAGCCGTTTTTACATACATTTCATCCTCAAATTTTTCATAGCCAGTGATTAAGAACCAGTGCCATGTGTGGTATCTGAAATTAATATTTTTATGCCTTAATAAAAGAAATGGAATTGGTATTCCTCTGTCGATCTGATCCAGTATAACTGTCTCTGCTTCTCTTATATTTTTTCCTGCTTTCAATACAGAAACCCTGATATTTTTCTGCCCTATTGTCATTAAATACTTTTCAAACCCTTTTACGAACAGTTCAAGTTTTGTGATTCCACCAATTCTCGGATGCAAAAATGATTTCATAATTGCCGAAAACTGTATATAGTTCTCTTTCGTTAGATGATGCCTGTCAAAAGGGTATACCTGTTCAATATCATGATGTAATGCCAGATCAATGCACAGGTCACATGCACTGGCAGCAGCACAGCCTCCTATCTTCATGATCGGATCCCGAAACCACGCCTGACTTCCGCCATATGCTTTATCAATTTTAAAATGCGCCAGTTCTTTCTTCAATCCAGCTCTCCCTGCTTATCAGTTCCAGATGTAACTCGTCATAGACAGCGACCCTAAGTCACAACTTTTGTTAATTACTTCAACATGATCACTTTTTTCACTCGCACCAAGAACATAAAAAAGAGGTGCAAAATGATCCATAGAAGGTACCGCCAGACTTGCTGATCCACCTGCCAGCTGGTACTTGATTACGGCATCATGATCATATGCCATAATACTGTCATGAATATACTGATCAAAATTCTGTGCCCAGGAATATCCTTTTTCTTCCATATCCCAGTTCACCCTGGACAGATTATGTACAATATTTCCGCTCCCCAGTAGTAGGGCACCCTGGTCCCGCAACCCTTTTAGTTCCTGCCCCATTTTGTAATGTTCCTGTGTTGTAGCATTCGCATCAACACTAAGCTGAACGACCGGAATATCTGCTTTCGGATACATTCTGCATAACACTGACCATGTGCCGTGATCGATTCCCCATGAATTATCCTCTTCTACATTTCTGGATATGCTTTTTTTAATCATATCAGCAGTTTTCAAAGAACCTTTCACAGAGTATTTTATTTCATAAAGTTCCTTTGGAAAACCATACATATCATAGACCATCCTGGGTTCTTCTGTTGTCATGATTTTTGTTCCATCAGTGAACCAATGTGCTGAAACAGATACAATCACTGATGGTCTTGGTAGAGACTCTCCAAGCCTTATCCATTGCCTTACGAAACGGTTATCATCGATCGCATTCATTGGAGAACCATGTCCTATAAATATCACTGGCATTCTGCTCATATGAGTACCTCCCATAATCAATTCTTGATCTTGTTGTGTGATTATTTTATTACTATTATCATACTCCATATATAATATTTTTGTCATTCAGAAATCTACTTTTATGTAATAAAATAAAACAGCTCTGTCCTTTGCACTTCTGCCTGATGGACTCACTGTTTTATTTATTCTTTGAATTTTATGTGATTTATATCTAATTTATTCTTTTATACTAAAGCTGATTATCAATTTCCGTTGTATTATTTTCTGAACAGGCACTACCATCAGAAAAAGTGTTAAATTTATCTGGCTTTTTCATAATGACTACCAATGAGAATATACTGAACAAACCTAAAATAAGTGCCGGAAATCCTCCAAGGTAGGACATCATTTTAACACCATCGATCCCAAGTGTTGTAATAAAAACAACTGCGACCAATCCTACTGTTACACCCCAGACGATTTTAATGAACAAGGGCGCTTCCTGCTCACCTTTGCTAATTCCTGCTGTGCTGATACTTGCCATAGCATTCGTGGTGGAGTCTGTTGCTGTTATAAATGAAATCAGAACAGCAACAAGATAAATTGCTATAATCAGTCCTGATAATGGCAGTTCTCCAAGAACCGCATACGCTGCCGCTGCTGACCCCTGTTCATTCATAATGGAAAGAATATCTACTCTTCCTGTCATTTGAAAATTAATGCTGGTTCCTGAAAGGATCGTCATCCATACTGCACTAAAAATACTTGGTATGATAAAGTTCATAGTCACAACTTCTTTGATCTTATATCCAAATGCGATTCTCGCTAAAAATACTGCCGTTACAGGTGCCCATGCCATCCAGTTCGACCAGTAAAAACATGTCCATCCCGAAGCCCATGTGTCTCCTGCTGCAGTTCCAGTAAACAGAGCCTTGCTAAATAAGTTATCAATAAATCCACCCATTGCTTCAGTCCCAAGTCCGGTGATATAAATTGTTGGCCCCAATAGCAGCAGCAGAAACAGAATGACATAATAAATATACATATTAATGTCTGATAAAACTTTGATTCCTTTCATCAATCCGGTTCCTGAAGAAATGATAAATGCAGTCGTGCCGATCACAGCAAGTATGACCCATAAAAACTTATCATTCTGTATTCCTGTCAGTGCATTGATTCCTCCTCCAAGATTCATGATCGCGGTGCCGAACGATGATGAAATTCCTGCTGCTACAGTAAACAGTACGACCGCATCAATGATCACATTTACCTTCTTCTGCTTTGCTTCACTCAACAATGGTGCCACCTGTGAACCAACACTAAAAGAACGTTTCATATTATAGTGGGCAAATGCAAAGACAATGGTCGGTACCGTATAAATCGCATAGGGAATCAATGTCCAATGCAGATACATTGTTTCCATCGCAAATTTTGCCGCCTCATGTGACATTGGTTCAATACCAAGTGATTCAGGTGGATATGCAAGATGCCAGATCGGTTCAGCCGTTCCCCAGAATAAGATTCCTGCTGCGATCGTGGTGCATAGCGTCACTGCAAACCATGTTGATTTTTTTAAAAGGGGTTTCGCCTCTTTTCCACCAAGTCTTACCTCTCCAAGCGGTGAAAAATATACTGCGATCAGGATCAGCATACAAAGAACTCCTGATATACTGAACAGCCATCCCATATCAACGATCATCAGATCCTTTGCTTTTGTTGTGACTTCTACAAACGCATCATAATCCAGAAAATTCAGGACCACTGTAAATAATAATAGCAAAAAAGCCGGAAAGAACACTCCAGGTCTTAATTTGAACTTCACATTAGAACTACTGCCTTCTGTTTTTTTCACTTATATCCCTCCAATACGAGTTTTCTTTCCAGCTCTGTTGCCATGAACTGTTTTTATGAACGATATCTTTCAATGATCTCGTGTGATTTTTTTAATAGCTCGTCAGTTGCCTCACAAATCTTAGAGTATACATTATCGTTTAATTCTCTGTATAATTCAACATGCTCTAAAACTGGATAGAAGGTATCCTTTCTTCTCACCATCTGATCTATTGCTTCCTGCCTGTCACGATAGACCTGGAGTGCAATTGCTGTACAGATCGCTGCTCCAAGACTTGCCGACCCATTTACTTCATTTCTGTATGCCGGTACCCCAAACACGTCTGCAAAAATCTGCATGAACAGATCACCGTTAGATCCTCCGCCACTCACTACTATATTAGTCAGTTCGATTCCTCTTTCGTCACACATAGCCTGTGCATGATTTTTCATGGTCATAGCAATTCCTTCTAAAACAGACCTGAACATATGCGGTCCCTTATGATTGCCATTAAACCCTATCATCATTCCTCTTTCGTGCAAATGCGTCGGTCTAGCAAGCCAATGAAGAATTGTATAGAGTCCCTCACATCCTGGTGCTACATCTGATGCAACAATATTCAGATATGTTTCAGGCGTAATTCCTCTTTTTTCAGCTTCTATGATGATATCACTGCCAAGCAGATCTTTGATCCAGGAAACTGTTGCCATTCCTCTTCTAATTCCACTGCTCTCATATAAAAATTCGCCTGGTGTAGCACCGGGATTACACCAGTAATTAACAGTATCTGATCTGTTTTCGTCTCCGACCATCATGGATGTAATATATGTACCGAGCGAGACCAGTACTGTTCCATCATTGACAAGACCTGCACCCAAGCCTTCTACTGCTTTGTCATTAGAAGTAGCTACGACCGGCAATCCGACTGGCAGTCCTGTCAATTCTGATGCCTCCGGTGTGACTGCACCAAGTATCGTTGCCGGATCAACAAGGTCAAACAGCATCTCTCTTGGAACCTGATAAGCATTGAACTTCTCTTCCTCCTGATACCAGTCAAGTGTGTCAGGATCAATGGGCCATGGTCCGACATAATTACATCTTGTATCTTTTGTTTCCCCTGTCAGACGAAATGTAAGGTATCCTGTCGTCGTTGTAACATACTTTACTGAATCATCATCGTGTTCATATGGTCTCGATAATCTAAGGTCCATCCAGCTTTGTACCGGTGAAGCAAGATCTCCATTTTCTTTTACTAATGTACGACAACATCTGATCGAGCCGAGTCCGACCCCAAGAATATCATTATGGTCTCCTGTAAATTTTAGTAACGCAGCCTGACATGCTTCCTTCAGACTATCCCATAGATCATCATCCGGGTGCTCCACACGGGTATCTCCGTACAGGACCATCGGTCTGAGTTTCACAGTATGCGAACAGATTTCTGTACCTCGGGTGTCAAATATCGCTACTTTAGTACTCTGTGTACCCCCATCAATTGCGACTATATATTTTGTCTGCATTTTCATTCCCCTTTATTGATTTAACTATCTCATTAAATATCCACCATCGACTGTCAGTGTAGTTCCATTAACATAATTGGAAGCCTGGCTTGCCAGAAAAATGGTTGCGCCCATAAGATCCGCTGTATCGCCCCATCTGTTTGCAGGTATGTGTGCAAGGATCTCAGCGTTTCTCTTTTCATTTTTTCTTGTCATTTCTGTCATAGGTGTTGCATAATAGCCCGGTGCAATTGCATTTACCTGAATATTCCATTGTGCCAGTTCATCACACATTGCTTTTGTCAGTCCCACGATACCATGTTTCGTTGATGCATACGCAGGAGACCATTGTCCACCAAGAAATGAATACAGGGATGCGATGTTGATTATTTTTCCACTGTTTTGTTTGATCATGAACTTGCAGGATTCATGGATCATTTCAAATGCTGCAGTCAGATTGATCGCTATCATTTTATCCCATTCCACACGGGTATACTTGGTCACATCCTGAACATTAATGCTGATGCCTGCACAATTTATCAGGATATCGATGCTTCCCCATGTATTGACACATTCCTCTACGATCCTTTTGCATTCACCTTCAGCAGTAATATCTGCCACCATGAATTTATATTCTGTTCCACATGCTTCGACCAATTCTTTTGTCGATCCATCATCATCAACAAGACTTGGCACCAGAATATTTGCTCCGGCTTTTGCAAGAGCAGTTGTAAATGCCTTACCTAACCCACCATTTCCACCTGTTACAATTGCATTTTTACCTTTTAGTGAAAAAAAATCCATATTAAAATCTAATAATTCCATAATTTTCTCCTATCATATGATACAGATACCTTGAATGACTTATCAGGATCTGCTATTGTTTTTTTCTTTATATTGTCTGATTCTGCTTAACAATAATTCAATACACTGACATGCATCGCCTTCCACTACGAGATCCGCGATACTGCAGATCGGTGCATTTATGCTACTGTTGACAGCAATCACCGTTTCCACGTTTTTTAATCCTTCTATATGCTGGATTGCTCCACTGATTCCAAATGCAAAATAAAGTTTTGGGCTGACTGTTTTACCGGACTGTCCGACCTGTAAATATCTTGGTGCAATCCCTTTATCCACAATCTTTCTGCTCGCAGCCACCTGCCCATTTAACAATTGTGCAAGCTCTTCCAGCTTTTCAAAATTATGAATAACACCACCGCCGCCACTGATCAGAACTTTACTCTCCCTGATGTCATAGGACTTCTCTTTTTTGAAAGACCCCATTTCTCTGATGCCACATATCTGATCACAGTTGTAAGAAAAAGGAATCAAATCTCCCTTATGATCATCTGAAATCTCATTGTGAAACACATTTGCTCTGACACTCATCATAACAGGTCCATTTCCTACAGGTTTGATGCTAGCCATCATCCTTCCACTATATGCCGGTCGTACCAGAAGGATTTGATCATTTTCTGCCTGGATCTCTGTTACATCTGCCGTCAGTCCTGTCTGAAGTAAAATTGACAGTCTTGGTGCCAGCATCCTTCCGATCCATGTCGCCGGAATTAAAATCGAGTCAAATTGATACTCATCCTGGATTTTTGAAATACAATATGCAAGGTTTCTGGTATCATATTCTTTGATTCGATCCCCGTCTATCCGAAAGGTATGATCGATTCCTTTCAGCGATTCAGGATCAATCCATTTATTCGAAACTGCATAAGTTTCAACGATACGTTCAGGATATAATTTTCTACACACCTCGATCAGATCAAGGCTTTCTTTTACTTGTTCTCCATCTATAAAGATTAGGCATTTTTTCATTCTATGAACCCTTTATGTTCCAAAAATCGAAATATAGTCTCAATTCCCTCTTCATCTGCCCTGACAAAATGACATTCTTTTTTTTGATACTCCCTTGTATGTGTTGCGACTACTTTTGTCAGAGAACCATAATCACCCGTTTCACATTCTGAAATATTCAGATCTTCTTTATTCAGAAAAGTTAGGCTCTGGCTTACGTCCCTGTCGATCTCTGTTCTTTTTATATAGGGCAGTTTATAGGAACTTTCTCTTGATAAACTGAGTATTGCCGGCAGTTTGACCTCAAAATCGATCACTTCATTCTCTTTATCGACTTTGAAGTATGCTTTTCTTTTGTCTATTCCCTCTGTATCGACCCATGTTACTCCTGAGATCTGATCAAGATCCAGCCATGCTCCTACCTGTGCCGGAATATGTGAAGTATCCCCGTCTATTGCATGCGTTCCTGTCAGGATGAGATCATAGGACTGCTTTTCTAAATAAGCAGCAAGCACTTTGCTGGTCGCATAGGTATCGCTTCCAGCAAATGCTTTATCACATAAAATTGTTGCCTGATCCGCGCCAAGCCTTATCAGATCTTCCATATAAGTTTTCACACTTACAGGTGCCATCGTCACGACTTCAATGCTTGTATCCAAATTTCTGTCTTTTATCTGAAAAGCTACAGAAACGGCACACACATCATCTGGGTTTAAGATCAGTCTTACCCTGCTCCTGTCCAGTGCGTTATTCTCAAAATCATAACGTATATTGTCTACATCAGGCACGAATTTAACAATGCAAATTATCTTCATGTTCTATTTCCTTAAGCTGCTTCCTTCACTTGATCTATTTCTTTTTCTTTGCTGTTCAGTTTTGCATAAATTGTTAAAATAACAATTCCTGCAATACCAAATACTGCACTTACAATAAAGTATGCATTATAGCCACCCTGATCGCCAAATGTAGCCCATAAATAGCTATTCAGCTGTGGAAGGATGATGTCAGGAAGGTATCCTATGAACGAAATCACTCCGATTGCTGTTCCCATCATAGTTGCTTCTATTTTAGACATACCCAGTAATGACCAGTAAGTTCCACGAATCATATAAAGGAAAATTCCTAATATGACCATAATAATTGGGAAGAGATTTGCTGATGTGGCCGGAATCATTGCTGCAATTACTAATAATACTGCTGCAGATCCTATTGCGATTTTTATCGTTGTTGGACGTCCAATTCTGTCTGCCATGAAACCGCCTATAAATCCACCAACAGGTCTCATCCATAAGATGATGACTGTGATGGTTCCAACTGTGACTGCATCAATTCCAACATTTGTCTGCAAAAATCCACCAAGATAATAAACAGTCCAGAATACGGTATATCCCATAAATATAATACCACCCATCAGGTAAACATATTTATTTTTCAATAATTTTCCAACATCCTTTAAATGGAATTTTTCATTTTCTGAACGTTCGCCATGATTTGCAGCCAGTTCAGCCAGTTTTTTATCATCATCAACAAAAATCAGAATTAAAATCGCAACAACAAATACAATTCCCGAATACAGGTATACAACGGATACAATTGCTGCCTGTTTATCAACAAGTGACTCACCATTTCCTAAAATTGCTGCAAACAGTGCCAATCCGATACTTGCCATCAGTGCTTCTACAACACCTCGGCCACCATCTAAAATACCAAAAAATCTACCTTCTTCGCTTTCTTTGGCAAGCATTTTAACAATTTTCATATGTGCACTCCAGAACGTGAAAACTGAGAAAATTCCCCATAAAAAGAATATGATGTTGACTGAGCTGTGTCCTGGAACCTGTGCGAACCAGAATCCACACAAGGATGTTCCAAGAAGTGATATTGTGATCAGCTTCTTGGCTGAGACTTTATCAGCAATCAATCCACTCGGAATATATCCTATTACATAGGCCATTCCAAGCATGGAATAGAAATTATTTAGTTGTGGTTGTGTCAGATTGAACACTTCTAGAATTGTGACCTGATAATTTGTTCTTAAATAAATAACTGGATATATTGCTCCAGCTGCCAATACGATCAGAAAAAATTGAAAATAGCGTCTTAAATTTCCTTCTCTCATATGCCCTCCGCATTATAATATGAAGTTTCTTGGAATCTGTACCTGTTTATTTGATGTATTTTTTTATTCCATCTTCTTTGGGAAAAATAGTACCGTAATTCATAATGTCATTTGGATCATAAGCTTTTTTTAACTTTTCCAGGATATAATATGCTGTACCATGTTCATCCAGTGTCCATTCACTTCTGTATTTCCCGATTCCATGATGATGACACATGGAACCGCCCGCTTTGATTGTTTCTTCAACAATAATTTTCTGAATTGGGTGATGATATACCATCATTTCATCTTCAGGAGCGCAATGAATGTCATAATTATATACAAAGTACATATTTGTTCCATTCAGATAACTATGTGAAGAATGTCCTCCCAACATGGTAATGTCATGTGCCCTGTGGAATTCATTCCGGACTCTTTCGATCACCCTGCTATAGATCTGTGGTATCGTCTCCCAGTCGGCAGAAATCTCTGTTGTAAATCCCGCATGACTGTCATTTGCGATCATTCCTTCCACTTCATCATCGATATCCTTTTGTGACCAATTCAAATGTTCGAACCAGTTTTGTATCAGCTGACTGTCGACCTTTTTAATCACCCCTTCTTGAAATTTTTCAACAGCTTCTTCAATTGCTTCACCGGTCGCATTTACGATTCCTTTTGGTCCTTCAGCCATAAATAATAATACACACTTATTTTCATGAAAATGATAGAAATGCTGTGCTGCATCTTCTTCTGAATACACTCTTGCAACAGATGGTCTAAAACCATTAACGATTACTTCTCTCAGCACCTTAACCCCTGTTTCCACATCTTTTACAAGATAGCCAAAAAATTGATTATTCTCTGGATAATAGCGGAATATTTTAATGGTTACTTCTGTTATATAGCAAAGTGTTCCTTCATTTCCAATTACGATATGCCTGATATCCGGTCCGCCTGATCTTCTTGGAACATTTTTAATACGTGCTATGTGCCCATCCGGGAATACACATTCCAGTCCAACTACCATATCTTCAATTCCACCATATAATGTTGAAAATTGTCCAATACTCCTTGTGGCAACCAGCCCGCCATATTTTGCTACCGGTTTAGATTGTGGTGAATGTCCTGTTGTGTATCCAAGCTTTCTCAGTTCGTCCTCAAGTCTCTGAAGTTCAACACCTGCCTGAACAGTTGCCTGAGAATTATAGGTATCAATTTTAATGATCTGATCCATGAACCTTGCATCCAGTACCAGTGTTCTGTCACACCAGTTCTCAAGCCCTCCTTCAGTTGCAGTCTTTCCTCCTCTCGCTATGACATTGATCCGTTCTTCGTTACAGATCTGCAATATTCTACTGACTTCATCAGCAGTTTTTGGATATACGATTGCAAGTGGGCATGGAACATCCAGAACACCTTTTGCTTTTGCATACTTTTTATATCTGTCTGCGGATGCATCATACAGATCCTCACTATTTGTATTAAATTGTTCAAGAGACAGAAACTTTTCCATTTCTTCTCTAATTTCTTCAAAACTCCTCAATTTTTATTCCTCCATGACTTCTTATGCAATTTGAACATTTTTTAACGATAGCGCGCTTGTTTTCTATACATTATCATGATTATATTTTTGATTATAATTATTTTTCCATGTCATGTCAATGATAAAATGGAAAGTTTTCTATTTTATTTTATATAAATTGCTTTTAACGCTTTGTTTTCCATTT
>JAQVCQ010000005.1:25226-45944 GCA_028689715.1 Lachnospiraceae bacterium | reverse complement strand
TTTTCCATTTATTTTCCATTTATTTCCATTTTTTATTGGAAAATTTTCCACTTCGCTTTACTTTTTGATCAGTTTATGTTAATCTCAACCTATAAATTCTATTTTGTTCATGAGGTGATCATCTATGATTAATATTGATTTAAGTGTTCTGAACCCATTGGAGCAAAAAATACATGAAAAACTGATCAGACACAGCAAAGAATTTCCTATTATAAAAATAAATGATGCTGCAGTTCTTTGTGATTGTTCTGTTTCCAAAATATCAAAATTTGTTAAAAAATTTGGATTTCAAAATTATAAGCAATACATGGACTTTTTATATGGACGGGAATTGACTGCAGAACAGCCATCAGATGAGCTTGCCAGAATTCAAAAATTCATTGAACATTTTGATGATAAAAAGGTAGAAGAATTGCTTGAGCTGATTGAACGCCATGAAAAAATTGTACTATTCGGTTATGGACCTTCTTTGATCTGTGCACAATATTTTGAATATCGGTTAAGAACTTGTACCAATAAGATGATTATTGCAGTTGCTGATGAAATATCAGTTGCATCCATGACAAACGAATCTACCCTACTGATTTTGCTGACTGTCACTGGCAGATTCCAGACTTTTGAAAATATTTATAATGCAGCAAAGCAAAAAGGAGCTGAAGTTGCCCTGATTGTAGAAGAATACAATACCGAACTCTTTCAGCAATGCGACAGAATCTTTCTGCTATCAGAATTTAACCAGCCTGAAGATTTCCTTCCCTATGAAAAATCAAGAACTGTTTTCTTTATTTTTCTGGAAGAAGTGATTCAAAAAATACTTAAGAAAAATAAAGAAAAATAAAATCGTGGATTTTTCCATAAAAAACGCCGACATTACTGTGTCGGCGTTTTTTGAGCTATTTTTTTCAGGATCATTCCTTTTCTTTTGCATTTGCTGCCTGTTTAAATTTATCAGGATGAATATGACAATAACCATTTGGATTTTTATCCAGATATTTCTGATGATATTCTTCTGCCTTGAAGTAGTTCATTAATTCTAATACCTCAATTGCAATTTTTTCTCTATATTTTTTTTGCAGCGTTTCAATCGATTTTCTAATACTGCTCTCATCCTCATGATCGACGAAGTATATCCCTGAACGATATTGTGTTCCGGTATCCCCTCCCTGTCGGTTAATACTAGTCGGATCGATCACATCATAAAATAAATCCAATAAATAGGACAAAGAGATCTGTTCATTATTATATTCAACCTTTACAGTTTCCGCATGCCCTGTATTCTTATGACATACCTCTTCATACGTAGGATTCTGTGTGTTCCCATTTGCATAACCGACTTCAGTTGCAATGACTCCTGGTATACTCTGCAAATACTTTTCCGTACCCCAAAAACAGCCTCCCGCAAGATATATTTCTTTTTTCATGCTCTATCCTCCAATCACTTTTCTATCATACTACGATTAGCCTACCTGCCGATTTCCGAACCCAACTCCTTGATTTTTTGTTCCGCAAGATTTAAAACGTCACATCCCTTTTCCGTAATTGTATAATATTTCCTTATTTTCCCTTCTACCGTTACGCTCTCTCTGCTGAGTAATCCGTCTTTTTCCATGTTATGAAAAATAGGATAGATTGTCCCGGCACTTATTTCATAACCATGTTTTTTTAGTTCATCTATCATCCATGTTCCATAAATTGGTTCTTTTTTGGCATGATGCAGGATATGTACCTGTATAAACGCCAAAAATAACTTTCTGATCACGGGTTCTTGCATTTTATTTACTCCTATGTTAAACTTTTATTATCGAATACCGATATCGGAATTCTGTATTTAAATACTAACATAGATCAAGCCCACTGGCAAGGAGGTATTTTCTTGTTCGAATTATTAAATGTTAATTTTAAAAATATAATCAGATACCCTGCATTAAAGATAGATGAATATAAAGTCACTTTCATCTGTGGAAAAAGTGGTTCCGGAAAAAGCACGCTTTTAAAACTATTAAATGCTTCTGTTTCTCCTGATGAAGGTGAGATCCTCTATCATTCTATCCCCGTTACCGACTATGACACTGTTCTTCTTCGAAGAGAAGTCATCCTTGCATCCCAGTCAGTTTATTTATCTGATCTTTCTATTCGGGATAATTTTGCAGAATATTACAGCTATCGTGGGCTTCCCTCTCCAAAAGATTCTGTCATTCGTGAATTTCTTGATTTGTGTATTGCCAGTTTTCCTCTTGACTCAAACTGCAGAGAATTGTCAGGGGGAGAACGTCAGCGGGTCTTTCTTGCGATCTGCCTGTCATTTCTTCCAAATGTCCTGATGCTTGATGAACCCACTTCCGCTCTGGATGAAGTAACTGCAAATGCACTTCTTCACAGTCTGACTCATTATTGCCATGAAAAAAAAATCACGTTGATCGCAATTACACATGATCTCGCTCTTGCAGAAAAATATGCCGATGATCTGATTCTGCTTCCGACGGAGGAATTGAAATGAATGGAATTATTGTCCTGAATCTCTGGCAGTTCGGTGCTGTCTATCTATTATTACTGGTCGTACTTGGCATTATGAAAAAATGTCATATTGATCAGACAAAACTTCTAGTTGTTGGCAGTCTTCGCATGACGCTTCAACTAGTGCTTGCAGGTCTCATTTTGACATACATATTCAAAAATCCACACCCTATATTTGTATTGCTCTATCTGACATCTATGATGGGTATGGCAATTCATACTGTTTTGTCCAGAAACAAAGGAATCAACAGTCGGTTTAAACTCATTGTATCTTTGTCACTTGTACTGACAGGTCTTGCCGTCATACTGTTTTTTATTCTCGGTGTGGTCGGTGTCAGCTTTTTTAATCCACAGTATACAATACCAATCAGTGGAATGATTGTTGGTAATGCCATGACCGGTGTCAGCCTGGGTGTAAAAACGTTTCACGAAACAATTAATTCTCAAAAGACAAAAATAGACACCTTGATCAATATCGGTGCCTCTCCAAAAAGTATTCTGATTCCTTATGTGAACAAATCTCTTGAAACGGCGCTTTTGCCGACATTAAATTCTATGCTTGGTATGGGAATCATTTCACTGCCTGGTATGATGACCGGTCAGATCCTGTCCGGGACACTTCCTACTACAGCGATTCTGTACCAAATTGCGATCATGATCGCCATCACAGCCGTGACCTGCCTGGCTGTATTTTGTTCCTTATACTTTGGTTATCATACCTTATATAATGATAAAAACCAGATGCTGATTTAAACCATCTGTATAAATTATGAATGCATGATATTCTGAAAGGAGCGTTCTATGGATCAAAAATATATCATTCCTGTAAAAATGATCAACTCTGTTCCGGTCGCCATGATCCCTTTAGAGCTCAGTCGCACCTTCCCTTCCCGCGGCATGTTAATGGCATTATGTGAAATATCTGATCATTCCTTCGTTGTACCTCTGGAACCTGATGGAAATGGAAGTCACTTCTTTTTATGCCTCAATCCACTTTCCAACCTGATACATAATGGATTTCTTCCTAACATAGGCCTGACACTTCTTCCAGCTAAGGACTGGCCAGACCCTGAACTCCCCAACTATTTATTAGACAAGCTGACACAGGAAGGTCTGCTTTTTTTCTGGAATCAGATCACAGTAAAAGCAAAATGGGAATGGATCCGCTGGATTCGTTCTACAGTAAATGTGGCTACAAGGCAGAAAAGGCTCGATCTTGCCTGCATCAAACTTTCACATGGAGACAAAAGGCCCTGCTGTTTTGATTCTTCCCGGTGTACGATGCCCGATCTGTCAAAGACCGGACGTCTTTTGCTTTCATAAATTCATCAAATTATGAATGTCTCTTTTCTCAAAAACAAAAAATAACATTTGTACTTCTTTTCCAATTTGTTTATAATTGTGAAAGTGATTTTTAATACAGCTTATTTTTCAATGGAGATATCATAATGATGACACGTAAAAAAGCAATTATCCTTCTGATCATGACTTCTGTTCTTTGGAGTATAGGTGGTCTTTTTATTAAACTGATAGATTTGAATCCCATTGCAATTGCAGGACTAAGAAGTGGTATTGCCGCTCTGGTCATGCTGGTATATTTAAGAAGACCCACGATCCGTCTGGATAAGATCAATATTCTTGGTGCGATCGCCTATGCCAGTACGCTCCTCTGCTTTGTAGGTGCGAACAAGCTGACCTCTTCTGCAAACGCAATTTTCCTTCAATATACTGCACCTGTCTGGGTCATGTTATTTACTGCTCTGATCTATAAAGAAAAACCCAGGAAATCTGATGTATTGGTCATCCTTGTTGTATTATCAGGTATGGCTCTTTTCTTTACCGGAAATTTTGGTCCCGGCAGTACCGTCGGAAATGTTGTGGCCTTATTCAGTGGTTTTTTTATGGCTGCCATGGTCATCTTTTTTAAACATACTGTTGGCGCCGCAGTTGAAATCACATTTCTCGGAAACATTCTGACTTTTCTGTTTTCAGTACCTTTTTTGCCTAGAAAAATACCTGATCAGACTACCATACTATGTTTATTGATTCTTGGAATTTTTCAGCTTGGATTTTCCTACATTCTTTATACCATAGCGATAAAACATGTTTCTTCACTTGAAGGAATTTTAATACCGGTAATCGAGCCTCTGCTAAATCCTATCTGGGTCCTCCTTTTTACAGGTGAAAAAATGAGTGTTTACTCTCTTCTTGGAGGGCTGATCATTATCACGGCTGTTGTGATCCACCAGATTCGAGCTGCCAGAACCATAAAAGCAGAGACATTGATCATATCGGATGAAGAAATCAATAAAACGAAGATTCCAGAAATGATCAATGTCTAAAAATTACTCTCTGTCGATATGAAAGATACCCAGTTCTTTGTAGTGATCTATTTTATACTGAATGGTAGTAAGACTCTTTTCCAGATTCTTCATATCATTCAGTATTTTTTCTTTATGCTGGATCAGCAGCCTCTTACGTTCTTCAAAGGATTCTTTCCCTTTTAAACACATCTGCATAAATTCTTTTATTTCCTGTAACGGCATACCTGAATTTCTAAGGCAGCATACTAACTGGATCCATTCCAGATCATCTTCTGAAAATTGTCTACTCCCACTTTTTGAACGAGCAAGAAATGGAATAAGACCTTCTCTGTCGTAATATCGTATTGTGTGTTCCGTTAAATTCGTTTTATCTGCAATTTGTCTGATCGTATACATGTTTTCTCTACATCAGGAGACCTAACTAAACATCTGATGCAATATCCTTTCTGTCAATTCTACTTTTTCATAATGAGATATGTAATGGTTGATACAAGTCCCCCTAAGGAAGAGCCCCATATGAGATCGATCACGGTTATTTTAAGTGGCCAGTCTTTAATGGTTGCCAAATTAGTCAAATCATATGTCGCATAGGTCACAAATCCAAAAAAGAGTCCCGTCAGCAGCGCATACACCCAGCTTCCTTTCTCGAGCGCCGGGTTGATAACAAAGAAAACTACACCTGTAATAAAAATCAGGTAAAAAGCAGCGGCTGCAATCAGATTTGGTTTTTCTCCCATCAGATAGCCCAATTCTTTCTGATATAGATTTTTTGCTACAAAAACCAGCCAGATCAGATCAACTACAATAAAGACTAAAAAAGCAATCCCATAGGTTTTTAAGAAACTCATCATCAAAGTCCTCCTGTTCTTTTGGGGAACCAGGGAATAAAAGCACTGGTCCGTTTTTTATATGTTTCAAAATCCTGACGTCCTTCATATTTCTTTTCCAATAATTTCACCCCTGAAACAAAGACCAGAAAGTAGGTCATCAATGCAGGGCCTGCAATGATCCACAGACCACTTACCTGCTCGATCGCAAGTAAGAAAATACCGAACCACATTGCTGAATCTCCAAAATAATTAGGGTGTCTGGTAAGCGACCATAATCCACGATCCATAAGTTTTCCTTTATTTTTTGGATCTTTCTTAAAATTCTTCAGTTGATAATCTCCAAACGCCTCAAAGAAAAAACCAATTCCCCACAATAGTATGCCTGACCAGTTATACCACTTTAGATCCTGAGTGACCTTGTTTCCATAAATGACCGGAAGTGTTACGATATACTGAATCAACATCTGAATCAGATACACATTCATAAATGCTTTTAATAAAACGAACTGCTTTCCCCATTTCTTACGCATATTTACATAACGATAATCTTCCGGCTTACCAAGATTTCTTTTTGCAATATGGTAAGTCAGTCGTAGCCCCCATACCATGATACATATCATGATCAGCATTCCGCGAATTGCATGATCCGAACTTCTGAAGAAATTATATACTGCTGATAGTGCGAATCCTGATCCCCATGCAATATCCACAATTGAATTGTCCTTTGTGACCTGACCTATAATAAAGATCAGTAAAAAATAGCCCAACAGTAATAAAAATGTTTCAAGATACATAACATACTACCTCCGTTTTAACAGATAGGATACTGCAATCGCACCATCTCCGGCGCTGATCGCAATAATGGATGAGGTCTCACAAATATAAGAAGGGCTGAACCCGATCAGCTGCATCATCACCTGCCCAAGGTTCTCTGCTGCCTGTAAATTATTGACATGTACAATACTATAACTTTCTATCTGATCCGTCATGCAAACTTTTCTGATATGCCTGATCAATTTGCTACTGCTTCCACGTATTGAAAAAGCAACACCGTCCAAAGTGCCTTTTCCCTGCTCATCCAGTGTGATGATTGGTTTCATTCCGACCATTTTTGCAATTTTTCCAGCTTTTACACTTAATCTGCCCGATCTGATCATATGTTCAATATTTCTGACCTGGACCAGTATTTTTGTATGATTTGTAAGCCTCTCTATTTCCTTCACGATTTCATTATGTTCCATTCCGGAAGCGATCAGATCTGCACATTTTTTTACAAGCAGTCCCTGTGCCCCAGAATTTTGTTTCGTATTGATCAGGCTGATTTTATGACCCGCAACTGACTGATTCTTCATGCCATTGACAAAACTATTGTAAGTTCCACTCAATTCTTTTGAAACCGTTAAAATAATGATTGATTCATAATAATTGGTCAGATAGTCAAGCAGATTTTCAACAGTCTTGGGGCCTGGCTGCGAGGATGTAGGTAATTCCTTCCCTTCTGCACATTTTTTTAGAATCTGTTGTGGCTGGATTGTCAGCTTATCAAGATATGTGTGATTCTTATAAATAATGTCTAGATGAACAACGTGGATCTGTTCTTCATCGATCCATTCTTTTGGCAGATCTGCAATACTGTCAGTTACCAATGCTATGTTATATTTTCTATGGTTCACAATTGCTTCCTGCCTGACCATATCATCGACTTTCTGATAAATAATATTTCCTTTATGATACAGGTATTCAAATACAGTCGATGGGTCGTCAGTATGTACATGCACTTTGCATTTCTTTGGACTGCCTGCCACAACGACTGAATTCCCCATTCCATGAAGCCATTCTTTTATATTTTCCGGATCGATCTGACTACCCTCTATCAGACATTCAGTACAATATCGATACTCATCGGCATTTGCATGAATCGAATCTTCCGGCAACTCAAATATCACTTCTTCCTCATCAGCTCTTTGAGGTAATACCTCACCATTCATAAGATAATAAATTGCACCTTCTATAAAATAAGTAAATCCTTTGGCACCAGAATCCACGACATTCGCTTTTTTCAAAATAGGCATCTGCTCTTTTGTGCGCTCTAATGCAATTTCCACCTGATTCAGTGCATTGCGAAAAATTTCTGTTAACGAAGTGTGTCTTTTACATTCTGCTGTTAACACATTGCCCCATTCTCTCATAACTGTGATCATGGTCCCTTCTACCGGGTTCTCAATTGCATCATATGCATATTTGGCGGCACACCGACAGGCTGCGGCAAAGTCATTCACGGAAATTGCCTCATCCCCTTCAATCGATTCACTCAGTCCACGAAAATATTGGGCAAAAATAATTCCAGAATTCCCTCTTGCTCCATAAAGTGCAGCGTCTGCAACCGATTCCAGCGTGGTCTTAACAGATACTTTGTTCTCGGCCATCTCAATGATCGAACGCATCATAGAAGACAAATTACTTCCTGTATCTCCATCACGAACAGGAAATACATTTATTTTATTCAGAACTTCTTTTCTTTCAATGACATGATGTGCACCTCTGATAAATGATTCATAGACCTGTTTATTTGTGATCAGCATCATTGCAACCTCCAACCGTTCATATTAAATGTATCTAATAAAATAATATAGATTAATCACAAACAAATCAATAAAAATTTCTCATTTGTATTAACATTTTGTAGTATTTGGAATTATTTGTATTTGTCTATTGACTTTGAGCTAACTCAAACGAGTATACTACTCTAAAAGGAGGTACGTATTTTATGAAAACTATTAAACTTGGTAAGAGCGATCTTCATGTCCCAAACATTGCAATTGGGTGCATGCGAATCAATGGCCTTAGTTCAAAGGAAGCGGAAGGATTTGTTCAGCATGCGCTTGACCTTGGTGCAAATTTCTTTGATCATGCAGATATTTATGGCGCCGGAGAATGTGAGACCATCTTCGCGGATGCGATCCATATGACTCCAGCGATTCGTGAAAAAATAATGCTTCAGTCAAAATGTGGAATCCGAAAAGGAATGTTTGATTTTTCAAAAGAACACATTCTGAATTCCGTTGATGGTATTTTGAAAAGACTACATACTGAATATCTTGATGTCCTGCTTCTCCACCGACCGGATGCACTTGTTGAGCCGGAAGAGGTCGCTGCAGCCTTTGACATTTTGGAAGAATCCGGAAAAGTCAGACATTTTGGTGTTTCAAACCAAAAGCCAATGCAGATCCAGCTTCTGCAAAAATATGTAAAACAGCCTTTGGTAGCGAACCAGCTTCAATTAAGCATTACCAATGCAACGATGATTGGAAATGGTCTTGAAGTAAATATGATGACAGACAATGCCGTTGATCGAGATGGTAGCATCCTTGACTTTTGCAGACTTCATGACATCACCATACAGCCATGGTCACCATTCCAATATGGCTTTTTTGAAGGGGTATTTATAGACCATGAAAAATTCCCTGAACTTAACAGTGTATTACAAAAAATTGCTGATCAATACCAAGTTACGAAAACGACGATCGCTTCAGCCTGGTTATTAAGGCACCCTGCTAAATTTCAGCCGATCATGGGAACAATGAATTCAAAAAGACTGGAAGAAATCTGCAAGGCTTCCGATCTGACTATTACAAAACAGGAATGGTATGAGATTTATCTTGCAGCCGGTAATAAACTTCCATGACATACAAAAAAGTGTAGATTATTTGAAATCTACACTTTTTTTCTATCCATTTATAGGTTTACACTGCTTTCAGTTCAAATCTGTTAAATAAAATATTATTTTCAAGATGAATATGCTCAAATAAATCTGACTCCAGTCGTTGGATCAGCTCATATGTCAGATCATAGGTCGCACATCCATCATCTGGCACGCTGTATTCATTAGTAATCACCCGAAGTTCTTTCAGTATCGCACCTGCGGTATCATGCTCATCTTCTGTCTCATTGATCTGCTCCATCACTTGTCTCAGTTTATTCTCATCAGGATTTAGTGCATATTCCTTTATTGCAGGAAATAAAATTGTTTCTTCTTTGATCAGATGCTGCTCAAGGTCTGCTTCCAGGTTTCTGACCAATTTATGAATCGTAAAAAGTTCCCTATGATTTGCACCATGTACTCTTAATATCGTACCCGCAAGTTCACTTATTTCTGGAAGTATCTGCTTTGTAAATACATGATGAGGCATAATATAAGAATCAATCAGATCAATATCTGATGCAGTAGCCGGAATTTCTCCTTCTGCTTTTTCTATGAATTTCTGATAAGCCGCGTTGAGCTGATTTAATAAAACTTCCTGATCGAGTCCTTTTTCACTGACAGCCTCCTTCAAGGTTCTATGCCCCCCACAGCAAAAATCGATCTGCGCATTTTTAAATATCTCGCTGGCATTCGGTAACATTGTTACGATTTCCCCAAGTTTTTGATTTATTTTTATTTGTTCCATGTTTTTTCCTCCGTAATTTGTAATGATTATTGTTTCTTTTTATGATTATGACCGTTCATTTAAAATGTCTTATTTTGCAGCCATGATCTGCTCTGCAAAAATCCTGCCGGCATTTTCTATACGCTCTTTTTGTTCCTCTGCTGAAAATCTGATCCGCAGTGGAAATATTGCTTCCTCTACGCCCATATTCTGAATCAGGAATTTCTGATTCACTACTTTAGCACCGAACTGAACCAGATAGTCTTCCACATGAGCAATCGCTTCTCCGCTCCATCCATAGGAACCAAATGCTGCTGCCGGCTTTCCTGCTACATCCTCTGCCTGTATCATTTTTAAAAGTTCTTCCACATTTCCTACCATATCACCATATCTTGTTGCACTTCCAATTAAGAATCCATTACTCTCTTTGATTCTGTCAGCCACTTCGCCCAGATCCGCATCTTTTAAATGAAATACACTTACTTCAATTCCAGCATCTGTCAATTGTTTTGACAGTAGCGCTGCGACTTTCCCAGTATTTCCGGTCATTGTTGCATATGCAATCACAACTCGACGCTCTTTCCCAGATAAATTCAGCTCACTTTTCTGATTATATATAGTAATAAATTTTTGTGGATCTCCCCTTAATATATATCCATGTGAAGGTGCGATCATTTTAATTGGAAGTTGTTCAATTTTTTTCAGCATATCACGAACATAGGGTCTGTGCGGAGCCATGATCAAATCATAGTATACTCTGAAATCTTCAGTATATTCCTGCTTTGCAATATCATTAAATAATTCAAAGTTCGCAATATGCGTACTGAATATATCGCAGGAAAACAGTATCTGATCCTCTTTTGCATAAGTCATCATAGTTTCTGCTGTATGAAGATAAGGGGTCTCAATAAATTCAAGTGTTACTCCTCCAAGTTCTAACTGATCTCCATCCTTTACAATAAGAAATTCTCTGTTGTACAGGCGAAACATCTTTTTCAACTCATCTTCTGCCAGTTTTGTACAAACGATCACTGCCTTTGATGCCTTTGCAGCAAGTGCAGGCAATGCACCTGAATGATCCGGTTCCACATGATTGATAATGATATATTCCAATTTTGTCAGATCAGTCATTTTACTCAGGTTTTCTACATATTCTTTTCCAAATAAAATATCTACCGTGTCAATGACAGCTGGTTTTTCTGCATCGATGAAGTAACTGTTATAAGTCGTTCCTTTTTCCAGGATCAGTCTGTGAAATGGTACCTTTCTGTCATCAACTTTACCGATCCATCTGATCTGACCTGTAAGATTTATTTGTTCCATGCTGTTTCCTCCTTCAAAAATAATATTATATTTTTATTTCAATTTGTTTTCTGTAAAAACAGCATACCTTAACTGGTTCATAAAAACTGTGATTCAAATCATAGTATTAAAAAAACTGCAGCGAATCAAAAGATTCACTACAGTTGATTTTTCCTTATATAAAATCCTGTTCAAGAGCTGACAGGTCCAAAATTTTAAGCTTTTTATTGCCGACCAGTTCAATAATACCATCTTCCTGTAATCTGCTTAATTTTCTGCTGATCGTCTCTCTTGTGACGCCGATATAATTGGCAATTCCCTCCCTGCTTAGTGGCATGCTGACAAGAATGCCATCCTTTTGTTTCGACCCATATTTCTCTGCAAATTCAAGCAGTATCGCACTGATCCTTGCTTCCATATCCCTTGTTCCCATATTCTGGATCAGACTTTCCAGATGTTCGATCCTGATACATAACTGATCCATGATTTTATAATTGATAGAAGGGACTTCTTTCAGCAGTTCATGAAAAGAGTGATGTGGAATCACACAGATCTGTGTTTCTTCCAACGCCTCTGCATGATATGTGACCGGTTGTTTTCGTAACAGATTTTTTTCTCCAAAAAAGTCACCTTCGGAAAACAGATACAGGATCTGCTCTTTTGCTTCCTGCGTATAACGAAATGCTTTGACTCTCCCGGAATGAATAATATACAGACCCTCCAACTGATTCCCTTCCATGACGATCATCTCACCACGCGCATATTTTCTTGTTATGATTAGTTCAGTAACTTTTGTCATTTCATTCTGCTCAAGATCACTGAAAATAGGAACCCGATAAGTACATATATTGTGATGGCATTTTTCACAGCTTTTACTCTGACAGCTCATGTTCCAAATACCTCACTTTCCTTTTGCGTGCTGGCTGACTTTATCATGATCTCTGATAATTCCGGCTACCAGTTCATAATTATCCAATGTGCAGAATACTGCAATATTCTCAGCAAATCCACCATATATCATTATGGTCTTTTTCGCAGGTCGGTATGTTACTTTACGAATATGCTTCCATTTTACGAGTACTTCCTGTCTGGACTGAGCAAGAATCGCAGCTCCGCTGACAGCAGGCTTTCCTGTGAGAAGACCCAGTACTGTTGTTAAAGTATTCAACTTTTTATTCTTTTCTGCCTGTTTCTTTTGTGTCCTGCATAAGATCCCCTGATCACTTAATTCAAATTCTGCATCATATCTGCCTCTGTAAAATATCTGAACAAACAGGATTGTCAGAATGATTAGTCCCAGGATCAGACCAACAGCATACAAAGTATCCTTTCTGAATCCTGAAGAAATCAGGATGACAGCTATTATGATAGAAAAAGGTAGTCCAATTGCAATTCCCAATTGTTTTAAAATAATACTGTTTCGAAAAATCGGAACACTGATCTTCCAGCTCATTGTCTGTATTGTATTTTTCATAGTCGTCCTCATCTTTATAAGTGGTGTGATGTTTTATCTGTTTCTGTCATTATAACATCCACTTAAAAAATGTACTATCCATTTTCCAACTAACTATGCTATCTCTTTCACTTCAAGGCAAATCAAAGCAGAATCAAAGTAAAATCAGATTTCGAACCATATGATCTCGTTCGGCGAAAGTTCCAGTTCAAATGCACCCGAGTCACCTTTGTAAATAGTAGTATGTTGTTTTTCATAAGTATTATTCACGACACAGTATTTCCCCGTCTCTAGGTAGGCATGTACTTCCACATAGATATTATCAGAAAACCATTTATAAAGTCTTTCTTCATCTCTGGATGCCCATAGAATACTGCGGTATAATACTCTTGTATTCTCATAGTGATAGGGCAATCCACTGATATAAACACTTCTTCCCGCTCCAAACGTATTGGCAGCCATCTGAACCTCTTTTTCAGACTGATACAGGATCTGTGTCCCTTCCAGTGCATAGATATTCTTTTTCCCTTCCCCAAAATCAGGCGTTCCGGCACAGTCACTCGTAATAAAATGTGATGGTACCATGTCCCAGTTATATTTATCATAATTTAGGGTATATCCAGTCTCTTTCTCTATTCCTAACACATTTGCCAGCTGTATATATCTTCCCTGATACTGATGTCCTGAAGGCTCTCCTACTCCAATGATCCCGCCACCTTCATAAACATATTTATGTAGCGCTGATGATATTCTGGCATCCTCCCATACGATTCCTCCAGTATGTGCTGTATCTCCATCTCCAACCATCAGGATGGTATCAAACTGGCTAAGGTCTATCTGCTCTTCCTTGATTTCATCAAAACTGATAAATGAGACATCAAATGGCATTCCACTCAGTGCTTCGATGATACCGGCATAACTATAATTTTGTTTCTGATACAGTGCATGATGTACCATATGTGCTCCCCAGGAACGCATTTTGCCCCAGCAATTCAAAACCGCGATCTTTTTAATGCAATATGGTCTACTTCCCCCAATGTTGACATATAACTCGCGAAATTCATTGCAGACTGATTCAACATATTCAATAAATTCCGGAAACTGGCATGCAAGTTTCAAATATCCGCCATATCCGATTCGGTCAATAGGTTTCCGGAGTATTGCTCTTCTGGCTGTGATCCAATTATATTTTGCTTCTTTTACCGGGTCTCCGCCTTCATGAAATGTATCCGGAAAAAAGTAAGGTAAAAATCTTCCTTCTGTATAGCGTACGCCCGGAATTTCACTGATCAGTCTGAGTGTACTTCCGTTTCCGACACTTCCCACGACTGCATCCAATCCGATCGTTTTGAACTCTTCCATAAATGGTTCTGTGCCGATCCAGTGATCCCCCAGGAACATCATTGCTTCTTTCCCATACGCATGTGTAATCTCGACCATTTCTCTCGCAAGTTTTGCTACTTCGCGTCTTTGAAATGCTACAAAGTCTTTGAACTCCTTTGTCGGCACCCTGTATTGATTGTTATAGTACCCCTGATCAATGATATATTCAGGTCTGAAAGGATATCCTGCTTCTTTTTCGAACTGTTCCAGAATATACGGTGATACAGATGCTGAATATCCATACCAGTCTACATATTTTTCTCTCATCATCTCATCAAAGATCAAAGTGAACTGATGAAAAAAAGTCGTATATCTGATTACATCGACATGTGGATGTTCCTCTATAAATTTTTTAAGTCGTACCATTGTATACGCATGTGTCTTGGGCTGTCTGACGTCAAATGTGATCTGGTGCTCCACATCCTGCCATTCATTTACGACTGCGTTATACATATGGACAGGATCCCATATGATATATGCCAGAAAACTGACCGTATAATTATGAAATGGAACACAGTTCTTTATCACGACCTCTTTTTCTAAACTTGTGTAATCCCATTGATCCACACCCAGGGTCTCCCCAGTGCTTCTGTCGATGACTTCCCACCACCGTTTTCTGTCATCCGATTCATTGACCTGAAGCAAATCGGCTGCAATTCCCTTCAAAAGTGGAATGCTTATCGTCTTCTCATTTGCTGTATAGAACGGTGTCATAATATAACATTGCTGCACCTCTTCAGGATTAGAACGTGCCCATTCGTTGTCCTTTCTTGTTGTGTAATAGGTGCTGTAAACCTTTGCATCTGCCTGTTTTAATTCTTCAGGATAATCTGTACCGTCACAGTCACGGATCGCATCCGCACCCCATTTTTTTAACAAGGTAAGCGTCTGTGGTACTACATCCACATCAGTAGGAATCGTCACACGTCCTGTTGAAATTTTAGTATTCATATTCTTCCCGCCATTCTGGCATTTTACGCCATTATTCAAAATTCTTTTTATCCCTTCAGTCCACCAAGCATCATTCCCTGTGTCAGCTTCTTCTGAACCAGGATATACAAGACCAGAGTAGGCAACATCACCAAAACAAGCCCCGCATACATTCTTCCGTACTGTGCTGATGCATTTTGTGCCTTCATCAAATTCATTAATCCTACAGGAAGTGTCTTGCTTCCATCCGGATCTGTTAATAAAGTGATTGCAATTATATATTCATTCCAGAATGATAAAAAATTAAAAAGAATGACTGTAATAATACTCGGTCTGGCCATTGGAAAAATGACTTCGACCATGGTGCGAAAATAACTGCTTCCATCAATATAAGCTGCCTCTTCATATGTCTTTGGAATCGTTACAAAGTAGCCCGATAATAGGTAAATCGTGAACGGAAGCGCCGTAGATGCATATACCAGCGCCAAAATAAAAATGTTATTCAGAAAAAGTGGTTCCAGACCCATGCTTTTCAGCCACTTTTCTCCATCAACGAACATAAGAAAAATTGGTACTACAATATAGTTCACATTGATAAAAAGCCCTGCCATAAAAAGAATTTGTATTACTTTTTTCATTTTGAACTGAAATCTGCTCAGACAATAAGAAGCCGGCAGTGCAAGCATGAGCAACAGTACAATGGCAACGGCAGTCACGATCACGCTGTTCAGCATATACTGCCCCATATGTGCACTTCCCCATGCATCTATAAAGTTCTGAACATAAAACCCGGAGGGTAATTTCCATGGGGTCTCATAGAACTCATGGTTCTGCTTCAAGGATGCCATAAAGACCCATCCCACCGGAACGATGATAAGTATTGCAAGTATGATCAAAAGACAATAGATCAATACATGTTTCCCTGATTTTTTCTTCATACTAATCTCCATTCCTCCTATAATTCGATTGGTTCCCGTTTTGTTACAAGACTCACGATCCCACTTAATGCAAACGAGAACAGGAACACAACAACACCAATTGCCATACCATATCCATAGCTTGAATTGGTATATGCCTGCTTATACATATAACTTAAAAACACTTCTGTGCTGCCATCCGGACCACCTCCGGTCATCGCTTTTACAATGGTAAAACTTAAGTTTATGTTACTGATGATAAAAAAGGTCAGTGTTGTCCTGATATTTGTCCAGATCAGTGGGATGGTCAGGTGAAAGAACTGATGTATTTTCCCTGCTCCTTCGAGACTTGCACTTTCATAAACACTTTCGGGTACGCTGGCCATACTTGCCATATACATGACCATATAATAACCGACCGCCTGCCAGATCATTGCCATTGCAATCGAGTAAATTACGATTTTCTGGTCTCCGAGCCAGTAGATCGGCTCCGCATTCTTATCTCTGAATATATTCAATATACTATTCAGCAATCCGTTCTTTGAGTCCAGTATTGCACTAAAGATCGCACTGATGATGACTATGGATAAAATATTAGGAATATAAAAAACAACACGGAAAAAGTTCTGTCCGATTAAATTCTCTCTAGTAAGGATCGCTGCAAATACCAATGCCATGGTAAAGGTAACCAGGCTGACTGCCACGATCAAAAATATTGTATTTTCAAATGACTGGAAAAATTTCATATCCTTTGATAACTTTATAAAATTATCAAGCCCCACAAATGTTTTATCCGGAGAATAACCACCCCATTTGTAAAGAGACATTCTAAAGATATTGAATGTCGGTATGATCATAAATACTAAAAACAATAAAAAGGAAGGGGCTATACACAAAAATAAAAATATCGATTTACTACTTTTTTTCATCTGTTTCTCCTGTCATAAAAACGGTGAGACAAGAATCAGCTCACCGTTTTTATACATACTTTATTAGCAGCCTGCTATATTATTTTAATGCTGCGCGAAGAAGATCACTATCTTTCTTAATGGAATCGATCCATTCCTGTTTTGTTTTATCTCCACTGACAAGAGAATTCACTGTTCCAAATACGGTGTCTGCAAAGTTCACACCTTCAACTGGATCCGTTGCTGCAAAACTTCCAAGTGCCGCTTTTGCGCCATTATCATAAATACTATAAAATAACTTGTTATCTCCCTCTAACTGATCTGCAAATCCTGTGATTGGCTGTACAGCGCCTGCTGCTGCAAAGATGCCTGCTGCCTCGTCAGAATACATATATGCCACGAACTGTTTTGCTGCATCTTTGTTTTCTGCTGCTGCAGGAATCCACATTTGTTCGAACCAGGTATAGGAATAAGCATCTTTTCCATCTGCAATTGCAGGAAGTGCTGTAAATCCCCATGAAAATCCATCTGCACGCGGAGCATCTTTCATTTCTCCGATGACCCAGGTACCATTTGGCATAAATAAAGCTTTATTATCAAGGATTAGCTGCTGATTCTTTAAGTAATTATCATTATTAGCATTAGATGGTACTGATTTTTCAGTATATGCTGAAAGTTTTTCAATAATGTCAAATACCTGTACTGCTTCCGGACTATCCCAGATTCCTTCTTCATAATTTGTTGCTTTTGCGAAAAATTCTGATCCGCCAGCCTCATAAAGCAGTGCATAGAAGAATGCATCAAAATATCCTGCTGTCGGATAAGCAAATAATGCGATGTTCTCTGCTTTTGCCTTTTCTCCAAGTTCCCACATTTCATCCCATGTTACCGGAACGCTCCAGCCTTTTTCTTCAAATAAAGCACTGTTATAGAATAGTCCACATGGGCTGTAGAACATTGGTGCCATATATGTTCTTCCATCGTTATATGGATTGGTCAATGAAGATTCTGTAAATCCTCCCGCAATCTTATCAGAAACATTTTTTTCTTCTCCGGGTACCGTCATGGATAATACATCTGTAATATCTTCAAGTCCGTTTTCTTTGATCAGTGTCTCTGTCAGTGCTGCCGGACGTCCTGTTGCCAGATGAACGACATCTGGATAATCTCCTGCCTTCATCTGTGCCCCGATCACATCTTCTAATGACTTATCCGTTGTGAGTTCCACTTTGATCCCTGTTTTCGCTGTGAATGCTTCACATACTTTCGTCCACATATCGACTCCGTATGCTGTTTCAATTGCTGCGACTTTAATTGTTACATCTGTTGCTTCATCTGTTGCTTCTTCTGCTTTTTCTTCAGCAGGTGACTGTGCTTCTTCCTTTATTTCATCTGTAGCACCTTCAGTCACTTCTTTTTCTTTTGCTGCCGTACTTCCGCAGCCGGTCAGGGTAGTAATTCCCATTGTCCCTACCAATAACATTGCAATTATCTTTTTCATCACAATTGCCCTCCTTTTTTGCTATGAATGTAGTATACCGTTCTGAGTTTTTCAAACAATAGATATTTTGCTTTTTTATTTATATATATTGCTGTATAATAGTCATATCGTATATTTCGAAAGTACTTTCACTTCAGACTTTTGTATATTATATAATTTATTATTATCTATCAGGAGGATGCTCATGAGTAATGACCGATATCAATTCCATAAAACACTGCCTGAAGAAGCTGCCATTATGTATCAGGATGATTCAACTCTGTCCTATAGTTTTTCTTCTCAGGGCAAGCATGGCGGACAGTCCGTCAGCATCTCTCTGCTTTATCTTGCTCTGTCAAAATACGGTACGGACTGGACCAGTATGACACATTCTCATACATTTACAGAGCTATTTTACATTACACATGGCAATGGAAAGTTTTCAGTCGGTGCAGAGATTGTTCAGGTTAAAGCAAATGACATGATCATCATCAATCCCGGTCTGGAACATACCGAGCGATCTGACGATTCAAGGCCTATGGAATATATTGTCTTTGGTTTTGACGGTGTTATGTTTCAGACTGACCAGTCAGATTATATTCATCTGAACAGTACCGTCCAGAAAGCCGATCTCCATTTATACTTTAATGCTCTTGCACATGAATTAAAAAGAGAGGCAATTTATAAGAACTTTGTCTGTCAGAATCTGCTGAATATTATTTTTACTGTCATTCTTCGCAGCAACGATCTGAAATTATCCATCTGTTCCAATCAGGATTGCTCTAAAGAATGTAAAATGGCTGCCCGCTATATTGATAACCACTTTCAGGAGACGATTACACTTGATTCTCTGAGTTCTCTTGTTCATCTGAATAAGTATTATTTTTCGCATATATTCACTGAGGAAATGGGGATTTCTCCAATTAATTATCTCATAAAAAAAAGGATCGATGAATGTAAGCACCTGCTTACAAACACCGACCATTCCCTTGCGTCTATTTCTCAGATCGTAGGATTTTCATCACCCAGCTATTTTTCTCAGGCATTCAGGAAAACCACAGGATCTACTCCTCAAGAATACAGAAAACAGAATCAAAGTCTTATTTCTGTATCTCACTTACCAGGGAGTTGACAGATGATCTGTTCCATTTGATCCCATTTTCTTTCCATATCACGTACCAGTTCTATCTGTGTCCTGCATCTGTCCAGGTTATGTCCATCTCTGGCTGTTTTAAAATAAATATCACCTTCCAGATAATCTGTCAGAAAACGCATGCCGCATTCCAGCGTCATCGTTTTGGCGCCATAAGGAAGCATCCTGATCTCTTCTTCTGTCAGACTGCCATCACATCCCTCCAGAAAACCTTTTGAATATTGTTCAAACAAATTAAGATCAAGGCTGACTCTGGAGAGATCTTTTTCATCCTCAACTGCTGTATTGGCACCAAATCGAATTGAATCACCAAAATCAAAAATGGAAAGTCCGGGCATGACTGTATCAAGATCGATCACGCATAATCCATTTCCTGTCTTCTTATCTATCATGACATTATTCAGTTTCGTATCATTATGTGTTACTCTTAATGGCAGTTTGTTTTCCTCCAGATACCGTCTGCAAAGCTTCATATCATGCTCACGACTCAAGAAAAACTCAATTTCAGGTATTACCAGATCTACACGGTTTCTACGGTTCTCTTCTACTACTTTTTGGAACCGTTCGAATCGAAGCGGTGTATGATGAAAATCAGGTATGACTTCGTATAATTGAGATGCATCAAAATTCTGAAGGAGTTTTTGGAATCTGCCAAATGCCACAGCACTTTGATAAAAAGCATTACTATCCTGAACCTGCTCGAAACAGTCTGCATCGTCAATAAATAGATACATTCTCCAATAGGCACCTTCTGTGTCCCGATGTACAACATCCTGGTCCATGGTATCTATGATGGTTACGACTTCTCTGCGTTCATCTCCGCCGGCCTTTCCTATTTCCTGTTTTAAAAAAGAGGTGACCAACGAGATGTTTCTCATCAGTTTCAGGGGCTCTTTAAAAATTGAATGATTGATCCTTTGTAAAATATACTTATTCTGTGAATCGTCCGTTTTCGTAATGACCAGAAAGGTATCATTAATATGTCCATGTCCGTACCTGCTGACACTGCATAACGCTCCCTCAATCATAAAATTCTTTAGAACTTCATTTAGGATTCTTTCTTTCAACAGGTCTTCCTTCAGTTTTTCTTCATTCAG
>JAQVCQ010000005.1:2959-25126 GCA_028689715.1 Lachnospiraceae bacterium | reverse complement strand
CATGTCCGTACCTGCTGACACTGCATAACGCTCCCTCAATCATAAAATTCTTTAGAACTTCATTTAGGATTCTTTCTTTCAACAGGTCTTCCTTCAGTTTTTCTTCATTCAGTTTTTCTTCATTCAGTTTTTCTTCATTCAGATTTTTCATGCTCATTTTTTCCTCGTTCAGCGTCTCTCTCATGATCCCTCCCGCAATTGTTTAGTAAACATTGTTGTTGATTGATTTTGTTTAATTCGTTTATTAGTTTTGTTACAAATGGTAACACTTACAAATGAATTTGTAAATAGTGAAAAACAGCTCATTTATCAATTAAATTACATTCTGTATTTATTGACATTAAATTGGTTTCGCTGTAGAGTAATGATAAGTTAACAAGATGTAACAAAACATTGTTACTTTAAAAAAGAGAGGATATATCCTATGAGCACAATCCGCGACGTGGCTGAACTTGCGCAAGTTTCTATTGCCACTGTGTCAAGAGTTCTGAATCAGGATCCCACCTATACCATAACTGAAGAGACCAGATCCCGTGTCATTGCAGCTGCAGGCCAGTTACAATACACACTCGTCCCTCGCCCCAAAAAAAAATCTGCTTCTCCTGACCGGAAAAGCAGTTTACGAATTGGTTGTATTTTAAGAATTACGAAAAGAGGCTATAATGATCCTTACTATATGTCAGTCCTTTCAGGAATCGAATCGTATTTGCGGGAATGCAAAATCACGCTTTCCTTCATACAATCGGCACCTCTTCTCAATGATCCATACTATCTGGAAACGCTTTTTAGTGATCCTGTCGTTGGTCTGATCCTGATGGATCCACTGGAAGATTCTATTTATCATTCTGTCAGAAAGCAGGTACCTCATATTGTCGGTATTGATACACTACGGGATGACATCGATGATGTAGGTTATGATCACCTGTGGAATGGTTACCTTGCCACACAGCACCTGATCGAAAAAGGTCATCGAAATATAGGTTTTATCGGTGGAAGTGGTGATGGTGATATCCTGGCTCACAGCAAACGATATCAAGGCTATCTGCTTGCAATGCAGTCTTCAAAACTTGCGATTCGTGAAGACTGGGTCCTTGACTGCAACTGGAACGAAGACGAGTGTATTGCTAAAACCAATGCCTTCTGTAAAAATTCTGATCTTCCTACTGCTATTTTTGCTGCAAGTGATCTGCTTGCGATGGCTGCAATGAAAAGTTTTTATTTGAATAAAATATCGGTTCCGAAACAAATCGCGGTCATTGGTATGTCTGATATTGAAATGTCACAATATACCAATCCTCCTCTTACTACATTCCATGTACCTAAAAATGAAATAGGACAGGCTGCAGCAAGACTCTTACTATCCAGAATAGAGGGCTATCAGTCACTGCCTCAGAAAATCACTCTGCCAACAAGATTCATCGAGCGAAATTCAACCTGATACCGTCAGATCTTTATATGGTTTCTGATAAAATAACGTCGTTGCCAGAATTCCGATCAAGAGTAAGAATACACATAATAAAAATGGCAGAATCCTGGAGATATCACTTAAAAGACCTCCAATATAACCAAATGGTACACTTACCATCATAACTGTTGTCTGGAGTAATGCCATGATTCCCGACCGTTCTTCTGGATCAATATGAATTGCGACCAAAGACTCCCTCAGTGTGCTCAGTACGGCACCACCCATTGCATCAAATAGTAACGATACTGCCAGAATCAGATAACCCACAACTCCTGTACCAGAAACAGAAATCAGCAACAGATAACTTATGATCGAACAGATAAATCCTCCGATCAGAGGCCATTTTAGTCTCGTCTGTCTGATATGCGCGATCACAGTAAAGAATAAAAAGATCGATATCACACTTCTGGCCATTGGAAAGATAGGCAATAACGTATCAGGTACCCCGATCCGTTTTGATGCGATGATCTGCCAGAATGTCATTCCTATCATCGCAACAATTTCAACTAGGATGCTGATTACGATTGCAAACATCGTTCCTCTTGATCTGATAATTTTTACGAATGCTGTTTTATAACCCGGAAGCAGCTGCCCGAGTCGCATATTATGTGCTGCTTCTCTTCTGATTTTACCAACTCCGGTCTCTGTTGAAAATTTATATAAAATCAGTAGTTTCGCAGTCATAATGATAAATGCGTTAATGTATAAGATCCTGATTGCAGGTGCAAGTGTAAGCCTGGATACAAGAATCGAAGAAATCGGTGCAAATAATGCAGACAGATTTCCTGATATCATGACCCATGAATAAATATGTGTGATCTTGTCTTTAGGTGCATCTTCAACAAGCAGGCAGTCCCATGAAACGGTAGTGATCTTCATCATTCCATTTAGCAATGCTGCAACCACGAAGAACCAGAACCCCTGGCTAAAAGCCCATATAATACACGGTACGCTCCAAGCAAGAAAATCAAAGACCACAGTACTGTTCCTGCGCCCCATTTTATCAATTATGATTCCTGATAAAAATGCAAATATCATTTGTGAGAACATATAGATTGAAGTTACAATTCCTACCTGTACATCATTCATACCAAATGTCAGCATATATACTGTCGCATAAGGCAGACAAAGATTCATGGAAAGCCCCCACATGGGTTCTGTGTAAACACATGCTCTGGAATTTCCTTTTAATTCAAAAAGTGTTTTTAGTAACGTATGCTTTGATAAAAAGTTTCTCATTTCTGTCAATTCTCCCGGTCTGATTCTATTCTATTCTATTCTTTCCTTTTCTTTTTGCCTCATAAAGGTTTCGATCTGCCTGGTCGATCAGTTCCTGGCTGCTTTCCCCAAAATACTGTGTCACTCCACCACTCATCGTAATCGTCATATCTTGTGCAAATATCATATCTGCTATTTTTTTTCGTATCCGGTCAGAAATTATAATAGCCTGATCTTGAACCGTATTTTGGAATACTACCATGAATTCTTCTCCACCATATCTTCCGGCAAGATCTGATTCTCTGATGCATTCTTTAATCATACTGGCAATTTCGACCAGTACATAATCTCCATATACATGTCCTTTTGTGTCATTGACCTTTTTGAAATCATCAATATCAAAAAGTACAATGGATAATGCTAACTGATTCTGATCTGCATCTCTCATACAGCTTTCCAGAAATTCGATCAGTGTTCTATGATTACAGATTCTGGTCAATCCGTCTATTGATGACAGTTCCGATAAAAGTTTATTTTTCTGTTCCAGCTCGAGCTGACTGTTCTTTTTTTCTGTAATATCAAATACGATTCCTGCGATAAATATCGGTTTCCCATCCTCGCTATACTGCGTGATCCTGCCACGGTCATAATACCATTTATATTCACCTGTATTCATTCTGATTCTGTATTCCACCTCATACACATCAGCATTTCCATACAAATGATCTTTCATTGCCTGCATTGTTTTTTCGTAGTCATCCGGATGAAGCCTTTCAGTAAAAAACTGATAGGTTACATTCTCTGGAATCTCTTCTTTTTTGTACCCTAGTGCTATGATTTTTAATGGATCAAATGTCACAGTATTTGTGACAAGGTTCCAATACCAGTGTCCAAGGTTCCCACTCCATGAAAACTCTAACTTTGTCTCTTGTTCTTTTTCTTTTAACAGTTCATGATTGAGCATTTCAAGTTCTTCGATCCGTGCGATTAGCTGATCTACAGAATAATTCGAATAATCTTTCATAGGATACCTCATATTCCATTGAATGAATTCAAGATAGCTTCTTTAACTGACGTTATATAGTCTATCATAGATCAAAACATAAAAAAATGCACCCATTTTCATCAAACGAGTGCATTTTTGACTATTATTTGATTGTTTTTACTGAATGTTGTCTTTTGTAAGAACTGATACGCCAGTGTCTACACTTGTTTCTGTAAGTGTTTCACCTTTTAATACTTTTTCAGCTGCTTCAATACCTGATTTTCCCATTACATCAGGATTTTGTGCCATAGTAGCCAGTAAGAATCCACCTTTAATCAGTTCAGCTATTGTATCTGATTTATCAAATCCAACACCAACAGTACTTCCATCTCCAGCTTCCTGAATTGCATTTCCTGCTCCAACTGTTGATCCTTCATTTGCGCCAAAGATTCCAACAACACCCTGTGTCACATAAGAACTTGCAATATCTTTTGATTTTGCTGCATCACCTTCACCATATTGTGTTTCAAGAATTTCAAATGCGGATCCTTCAAATGCGGATCTGAAACCTTCTTCACGTGCTACGCAGGAAGCTGTTGCTGCATTTACATTAATGATACCAATTTTTCCTTCTTTAATTCCTTTTGCTTCCAGTTCAATCAGCATTGTTGTACCTGCCGTCATTCCTGCAGCTTTGTTGTCAGTTGCAAAAGTAGCTTCACCTTCAAAGTTTGCTGCTGAGTCAACATAGATAATCTTTACGCCTGCAGCTGTAGCTTCTTCCAATGCTGCTGTTACAGCATCAGGACCATTCGCTGCAAGTAAAATAGCCTGTGCGCCACCTGCAACGGCATTGTTAATACACTCGATCTGTTTTGCATCATCTTTTACATCTGGTGCAAGCCATGAATAATCAATGTTTCCAAGTTCTTTTGCTGCTTCCTGGCATCCAGCGTCAACATTTTTCCAGTGCTGATCCATCTGATCCATTGTAATCAGGTAAACTTTATAAGGTTCCCCCGCAGCTGCTTCCTCTGCCGGTGCTTCCTCTGTTACTTCTGCTTCTTCTGCCGTTGCTGCTTCTTCTGTTGCTGCTTCTTCCGCTGGTGCTGCTTCCTGTGCTGTTTCAGCTTTACTCTGGCATCCGACCAGCATGGTTGCTACCATCGCAACACAAAGTACGCTACTTAATAATTTCTTTTTCATTTTAATTCCTCCCAATATGTTTTTTATGATAAAAGCTATTTGCTTTTCATCCATTTTCTTGGTTTCCCTGTTCTGACAATCACATCCAGTAAAACTGACACTACTACAATGATTCCAATTACAATATTTCGAATTGCGACCGGTGCACCGGCAAACTGAAGTCCGTTCTGCAAAACGCCCCAGATCGATGCGCCCACAACCGTACCAAGCAGAATTCCCTGCCCACCTAATGTAGATACACCACCAATTACAGAGGCCGCTACAGCATACATTTCATACATATTACCTGCATCCATAGTCCCCATCCCTGAGGTTGCACAGGTAATGATTCCAACAATGAAAGCACAGAAAGCACTTACCATATATACTTTCACTGTTGTTCCTACCACAGATACCCCTGAAAGTTTTGCAGCATCTACATTGGATCCGACTGCATATACATGTCTTCCAGTTCTTGTTTTGCTCAGGATAAAATTAAATACAAGCCAAACTACAATCGCGATCAGAATTGTATTATAAATTCCAAATGTTTTTCCATAGTAGAAAAAGTCACGGAAGCTTTTTGCTCCTTCACCAATAGAATCTGTATTATAATTTCCATTCACGATCTGTGCGATTCCTCTTGCTATTGTCATAGTACCAAGTGTAGCGATAAAAGGAGGTAATTTACAGGTCGCTACCAGATGTCCATTCACAAATCCAACCGCAAGACATGCTACCATTGTGATCAGCACTGCAACCCATGGACTGACTCCCTTTGTCATCAGTGTTGCTGAAATCATACAGCTCATTCCTACAACAGACCCAATAGAAAGGTCAATATTTCCAGTAATCAGAACATAGGACTGTCCAATTCCAATCAATAAAATGGGTGCGATCTGTCTTAACAGGTTTCCAACATTTCTGCCAGAAAAGAAGGTCGGATTCAGCAGACCGAATACAATACAAAGTATGATCAATCCCCCAGTCACAGTCAGTACCTGTCCCATTCCCCGAACAGCCAGAATTTTTCTAAACTTTTTAGTGATTTCCATGTTTGTCTTCTCCTTAATTCTTTTATCTCTTACTCTGATATAGAAGTATTGATCTTCTTTTCGAACTGTGTGGCATACCTTAATATTTTATCCTGCGTCGCTTCTTCCGGCAATAACTCCCCTGTAATTCTGCCATCACACATGACAACGATTCGATCACTAATTCCCATAATTTCGGGCATTTCAGAAGATACAAACATTACGCCTATGCCTTGTTGTTTTAGCTGATTCATAAGGTTATAGATCTCAACTTTTGCAGCAACATCAATTCCTCTGGTCGGTTCGTCAAATATCACGACTCTGGAATTTCTTGCAAGCCACTTTCCTACAACTACCTTTTGCTGATTGCCCCCAGACAGACTTCCTGCATTCACTTCAGCTCCTGCAAGTTTAATCTTTAAGTCAGAAACTGACTTTTCGACCATACCTTGCTGTTTTTTCATGTTTACAACGCCAAGTCTGTCACAAAGAATATCAAGATTTGGAAGCGCTATATTATCTCCTACGCTAAGCTTTGTACAAAGACCATCTTTTTTTCTGTCTTCTGGTGCAAGTACAATGCCGGATTTTATTGCATCAATTGGTCTTTGTATTTCAATTGTTTTTCCATCTAAAATGATTTCGCCACTCTCTTTTGGATCTACACCAAAGATCGCCCTGGTTGTCTCCGTTCTGCCGGCGCCCATCAATCCCGCAATGCCAACGATTTCACCTTCATATAGTTCCAGATCTACATCTCTGACAAGTTTTCCTGCGTTCAATTTCCTGATTTCCAGGATTTTCTTCCCTTTTTTGCAGGATACCCTTGGAAATTTTTCAGTTATTTCACGTCCTACCATAAAAGATACTATTCTTTCGAGATCAGTCTCCTGAAAATCCAGTGTTGTAACATATTGACCATCTCTTAATATTGTGACTCTATCCGTAATGTGTTGTAATTCTTCCAGTCTATGTGATATGTATACGATTGCACAGCCTTCCTGTTTTAATTGTCTGATAATGCGAAAAAGTTCGTCAATTTCTGCAGATGTTAATGCTGAAGTCGGTTCGTCCATAATCAGAATCCTCGCATTTGTAGAAAGTGCTTTTGCGATTTCCACCATCTGCTGTTTTGACACCGGAAGACTTCCAACAATTGTCTCAGGGTCAATGTCAATATTTAGCCGTTTCAGGATCTCAAGAGATTCCTGTTTCATTTCTTTATTGGATAAGACTCCTGATTTTGTCTTTTCTCTTCCAAGGAATATATTCTCAGCAACACTTAAGTGTGCACACATATTCAGTTCCTGATGGATAATTGCAATTCCAAGTTCCTGCGCTTCTTTCGGCGACATAGAATCAATTACCTTGCCATCAACTTTTATTGTTCCTTCATCTTTAGCGTAAATCCCACTTAATATTTTCATCAGGGTTGATTTACCTGCTCCGTTCTCTCCAAGAAATGCTAATACTTCACCCCTTTTCAAATTGAACTGAACATGATCCAGTGCTTTCACACCCGGGAACTCTTTTGTAATATTATCTAATTCAACTATGAATTTTTCCATCTCACCACTCTGCTTTCCCTGTTTCTTGAAAAAAGTATAGCACCCGCTGCTTTTAAAAAGTAGGGGTGCTTCATTTGAATTAAGGGGAGTATCATTTGTTTTTTTTTAATTTCTCTTCAAATCTGTAGCGATAGTAGTTCTCCTTAACACTTTTATTTTCCTTTATCTTATCTTCCTGACTCAGTCTGCCATTTTCAACCAGATATAACTCATCCGATACCGCAAGCACGTCAGTTACATGAATAGTCAGAATGATTACTGCAATTCCTTCTTGTTTTAGTCTGTTGATCAGTTTAGCAATGTGAACTCTTAAGTACATATCTGCTCCCAGAAAAGGCTGTACTATACAAACCACTTCAGGGTTATACAACAATGCCTTGTAATAAATCAACGTATAAAGTGATTGCGGAGACATTTGATCGATATAGGATACTTTAAGATCCTCACCAATTTCTTTTATATATTCTTTCTCGATGCTCTTATAAATACTCCTTTTCATCAGGCTTTTATGAATCTTCTGGTCAACCAGAAAACTTAGATTTTCTAAATAAGTCAATTCAGAAAAAAGCATGTTCTTGATCGGATTTTCTGGAATTACGATCAAATCTTCCGATAAATTTCTGAAATCCTTTTTTGACTGAACCGTTTTTCCGTCTTTTATGATACTTCCTTCAAATTCTATCTGATCTGATTTGAATAATGACACAAGATCCTGAATCAGCATATTATTACAATCAAGAAAAGTCAGACACTCCCCTGCATAAACTTTGCAGGATATTCCATTCATATATTCAGTTCTGATGTCCTGGAGTTCCAGAACCGGACTGTTGTGGATTCTTCTCTTTTTTTCAAGATTTTCTATCGGCTTTACAAAGGGTGTGATATGCTGTTCATTCATTTCATCCTGAAATAAAAACTTCACGATTCTGCCATCCTCCACCAATGCGAACCGGGTACAGATCTGAAACACTTCTTCATGGTGATTGGCAATATATAAGAATGAAATCCCCTGTTTCCTGTAGTATCTGATCATATCAAAGAAGTCAGAAAGCTCACTGCTGCTTAATACCTCATTGATCTCCCGCAACAGGATTAGATTGCTGCCAGTCAGAACCGCTCTGATCAGTTCAACAGTACATCGCTCAAAAGAGTTGAGCTGAGATACCAGTAAGTTGGGGTCAATCTTTAATCCCAGCTCCTGCATTGTCTGATTGACCTGCTGGTTCAGCATTTTTCTATTAATCACATATTTTTTAAATCCTTTCCGAAGTACAAAAATATTATCCGAAACGGTCAGATCAGGTACCAGTCTGCTTTTCTGATCGATCAAAAACACCTTATTTGTGACTCTCGTATCCCACAAATAAGTGTTTACTACTTTTTCATTAAAATAGACACGTCCAAATTTCAAAGAGATGTTATCACAAATAAGCCTGATTAATTCATCAAGTCCATGGTGGTTCGTCCCAATCATACCTATGATCTCACCTTCCACAATCGTCAGACTAAAATCATCAAGATATACAATTCCTTTATTTTCGATCGTGACATTTTCCAAACGAAGAACTTCTCTTTTCATATTAACCTGCTTTGCTCTCATTCACTGGCAATAATATTTCAACATCGGTTCCTAGCTGAGGTGTACTGTAAAAGTGAAGACCATACTCATCACCAAACAGCAGTTTGATTCTATTGTTTACATTTACCATTGCAATTCCACCTGATTGTTCTGATTCTTCCACTGCTGGGAATGTCTTTTTTAGCTTCTGATTCAGTTCTAGCAAAGCATCATTTGCCATTCCAATCCCATTATCAGAAATGAATATATGAAGCTTTCCTGATACGATCTGCAGCCTGATCACAATACTTCCCTGCCCGATCAATGGTTCGATTCCATGTCTGATCGAATTTTCTACAATCGGTTGCAGTATCAGTTTAGGCATTTTACTGTTCCTGATGATTTCTTCATCACCATCGTCATATTCTATTTTCAGCTGGATCTTATTACCGAACCGGTATTGCTGGATAAGACAATAGTTCCTAACGTTATTCAGCTCATCTTCCACAGTAACCATTGTTTTCAGGTTTGAAATCGTATATCTGAAGAACTTAGCCAGTGCTTCTGCCATTTCAGCAACAGAATCCATTCCACCAATTAGTGCTTCACTTCTGATTCCTTCCAGTGTGTTATATAGGAAATGCGGATTGATCTGATTCTGTAAAGCAAGATATTCTGCCTGTCTTTTTGACATCTTAAACATTTCTGTCTTATCAAGGATCTGGTTAACACGTTGTATCATTGCATCATGCTCTGCGTTGATCTCAAAGCGCTGGTTGAAGATATCCTGCATCGTATAGCCTTCTGAAAATGCCACAAATGCACGATTCATCTCTTTGACCGGTTTGAAAATCCTGTAATAAAATAAAGTGAGTGTAAGGATATGTTCTGCTATCATGATTCTGACAATCATATCTCCAAAATGTTCCGTATGGATAAAAAACAGGAGTCCTGTTAAGAATAGAATCGTTATCACTGCATGTGATACCAGGAGTCTGACTACCCTGGGAAAAATATAAGTTCTTTTCATGATGTACACACTGACATGTTTCTCCCATGTCCCTTTATCCGATAATTCAAATTGAATCCGCGTTATGAATAGAGTTTTCTGTATTCATTTGGTTTTAAACTTGTGTATTTTGCAAAATTCTTGGAAAAATACTTCACATCGCTATAACCTACACTCTCGCATATATCCGCAACTGATCTTTTCGTGTTTTTTAAAAGTTCCTTCGCTCTATCCATTCTTTTGCTCAATAAATATTCTGTAAAAGTCATACCTGTTTCCTTTTTAAACATGGAACTAAAATATGCAGTATTAAATCCGGCCTGTTCACTGACCAGTTCCAGCGAAATTGGTTCTGTAAAATGCTCAGAAATATACTTCTTTGCTTCTCTTATCGGTTTACTATCTAGCTGCTGCTTTTCCTGTACGACTTGTTCGAACGTTGCAGTCATAGTCACTTCCAGGTAATGAAACACTTCATGGGCCGATCCATAATGATTGACCTCTTTATTGAATATCTCGAACAGACCTTTCAAAGAATCCATTGGAAACTGACTATTCCTGATCGTTATCATAAAAAGATTCATTGCTTCCTTTGTCATCTGTAAAATTTCATATCCAGTTGTTTCATTTCTTATCATCAAATCATGTTCAAGATGTTCAATCGCAGTTTTTATCCGCCCTATATCCTGCAGATCGATTGCTTCACTGAGTTCTTTATTAAAATTAGAAAAAATATTGGTTTCAACAAAATCATTGGTACTTCTGTTTTCACCCTCAATCATTTTATTGGTCCCAAGTATCAGTCTCTGCGCGACTGCCCATTTTGCTGCCTTGAATCTATCAGCAATAATAAATGGTTCCACATCTGATTTTCCAAGACCGATCGTGACCTGCAACCCTCTGAAAACTTCCTGTTGCTGACTTATTTCATCAAGGATTCTATGCATCATAATTCTGATTGGTTCCTGATTCTCATTATAATTCAGTATAAGATAACACAAATTTCCTTCAAAGGAGCATTCCCAGTCAAAACAGTTCTTGATCTGTTGTGACAGGATCTGACGGATTTTTTCTTCCAGGTAACGATTATCCGGATGTTCATGTACTCCATCTATTTTAATGATAGCATTTTGGAATGTTCCCGGTTCAAAATGATACTGATAAGTCTGATTCAGATATTCGATTTTCATTTTCTCGCGAGGTAGCTTATTTTGCAGGTCAATATCAGAAAACAATTCATTCCTGGATCGTTCTACATCGCTTAGTTCAAACAGTTTCAACTTCTCATCTTTAGAGAGTTGTTCTGTCTTTTCGAGATAATGTGACTTGACCTTCTCGAGAGATAGAATCAATTCATTTTTATCAATTGGCTTTAATAGATAATTTGAAACACCATAACTAATTGCTTTTTTCGCATAATCGAACTGCCTGTATCCACTAATAATAATATATTCAAGATCCGGCTCCAGCTGATTGGCCTGTTCGATCATTTCAAGTCCGTCGCATCCTGGCATTCTGATATCTGTAATCACAATATTCGGTCTATGTTCTTTGATCGCATTGATTGCATCTACTCCATTGTGCACAATTGCAACGACCTTCATCCCCATTGCCTGCCAGTCTACCAGAAAATTAATTAACTGGCATACCTTTAACTCATCGTCTGCTATAAGTACTTTGATCATGTTCCCTCTCCTATAACTAGTCTGATCACATTTTATTATTTTATTCCGGCCAGGTGCTGACCATATAAAATCCTTTTTTCTCTTTTTTTGCAGCATATAAAGCCTCATCTGCAAAATGAAGCAATTCATCATATGTTAAAGTTCTATCATGGATCCACATTACACCACCTGAAATCGAAACATTGATCTGATGATCGTCAGAAATGTCCATAGGATGATCCGATAACAGTTGATAAAATCTGTTGAGTGCAGAAAGTATCTCATCCTGATTCTCAAAACCATGAAGCAGCAATACGAACTCATCCCCTGACCTTCTTCCCAGTATAGCGTTGGATTCAGGTGCGACCTGTTTTAAATAATAAACTGCTGTCAGGATATACTGGTCTCCCCATTTATGACCATAAGTATCATTCACTGCTTTCAGATGATCAAGATCGAACATGATAAGTGCTGCTGTTTTTTGCTGATACTCCAAACACCATTTCTCAAACTCATGCTGAACTCCCTTACGATTCAGAATTTGTGTCAGTGCATCATGATCTCTTTCACTTTTAATCATCATTTTTTCCAAAATTTCGGACGTGACATCCATAATAACACCGATAGAGGTATCATCACTCTCAATTACTTTATACCGAATCCACTTCGCATCATCCTGACCGATGCTGAATACATCAGATTCATTCTCTTCTGGCTGTGCAGTCATTCTGGTCAACAACTCCATAAAAAGATCGTACTCGGGATTTTCTGTGTTTTCAAAAAGTCCGACTGTTTTCCAGAAATTACTCGTCACTGATACGTGCAACGACTTATGATTCATCTCATATGCTGCGATAGGAAGTCCGAACATCTCGATGATCTTAGATAAACGCGTTGCTGATTCCAGCATTAATTTATTTGCATTCTCAATTGCACTCGCTAACTCATCAAGTTCAGTCAGCCCTGTGGAAACGAATTTTAATTCTCCCCTGAGATCACTCTTTCTTACCTGGTTTACCAGTTTGACAATAGGTTTTGTTAACTGTCTGCTGCTAAGAATCCCTCCAATTGCTCCCAAGATGATGGCCATTGCCAGCGAAATCCATAATACATTTACGATCCTGTATGCGTGTCCAAGAAGATAGTCCTCACGCATGATTCCCATAAGGAACCACTGTTCTGACTCATAGGGTGTATTGTACTGATAAAGACCGATTTTTTCCTTAACAAGATATAACTTTTCTTTTCCAAAATGATTATTCAGTTGATACAGGTTCTTATCTGCATTCACTGCTTCCAGATCGAGCATCTCATTGCTATCAATCATTCTCTGTTGAAGACTACCACCCATAATAATGGGATATACCTCTGAGCCCTCATCTTCTGAATAACCGATCAAATACCCAAGTGAGTCCTGTGGTTGCAGATCAGATGCCGGTAAGAACTTAGCAAGATAATTCAGTGTAATATCAATTCCGATGACCCCCTGATACTCCCCGGTCTTGTCGAACAACGGCATTGAGTACGTAATGATTGTCACATCATCTTCATTCAGCTGAAATGGTCTGGACCAGTACCCAAGTAAAAAAGACTTCGAAGATACGGATGCATTGGAAGAAGGTTTCTTGATAAAATCCTGATTATCTTCATTGATCTTTAATGTTGATCTCCAAGTCTGGTCAAGTGGAATCTTACGTGACTTTGCAAGTGCTGATGAACCATACAACATATAGATATCATCTTCATCATAGGAATTCATAATGGGATCATAATCTCTTAGATACAATGCTGGAAATTCATTCGCATTACCATTTTTCTGATCAAGGATTACATAAACACCTGTCGCCTGTGTCGTTCTTAGCATCTCGATCAGATCCGGGATCGCTTTTTGGAAAAACAATACATCATTTCCATCTGAATCATAACTATACTCTCCCATATTCTGAAGATATGGTTGAAAATTGGTCCAGTTATTTTTCATTTCACGCTGTAGATAATCTTTTCTATTTGCAACTTTATCATGAAATAACTGGTATGCATTCTCTTCAGCCTGATCAATCACACCACCTGCAATTAAAGCTGCGCCTATCAAAATGGTCTGCAATATAATGATGCCTAAAACCAGCTTTGTCAGTCTGTTTACAATTGAAGTGCTTTTTCTATCCACGCGCTACACTCCCCTTTGTTATTTCTGATCAAGAATCTGTTGTGCTTCCTGATATAAATCCTGATACCAACTTGCAAATGCCTGTTCTGAAGTCAATTCAGTTATCAAAGTTTCTTTTTCATTTTCCGACACTTGCTGTATCTGATCAAGATCATTCACAATTTTATCGAATAAATGTCGTTCCAGAAGATCTCTCATCTCATAACTGTATAAAAAAGGCTTGCTGTTATAAAGAGTATAGTTACTGAACATGATACTGCTTGCTTTGATAGACTCAATAATGGATTCCGTTGTAATCCCCTGTTGGGTTACCTGCTCTAAGATCAGTTCCTCATTTAATGCATCCTTCTTAACTGGAAAATACCCAGTTGAAACTGCAAATTTCAAATTCTGCTCCGGCTCAGTGAACCATTTCAAAAAGACAGATGACGCATATTGATGTGCTTCATCACTTTTTGTAATACACATTCCTGCTCCCTGTTGAATTGATATGGCTTTCCCATCTTTAAAATGCGGGTATGGCAAAATAAGCGGTTCGATCTGTTCTTCACCACCATTTTCTGTTTCTATTACTGTCGGAAAATATGCTGCTCCTGCCGTTGATCCTGTATACGCAAGAATCGAGCCTGTTTTCGCATCATCCGAACTAAATCGACCTGTTTTTAAATAATACTGTCTGATATAAGGAATATAATAATAATTCCATATTTTTTTTGCTGCCTCCTCCGATAATTCGAATTTGGCTCTGCCATCTTCCGTGTAGGAAAAGATCTCATTTCCAAGCTGCATAGAAACTATCATCATATAGTTTGCATTGGCATCTATGCTAAAAAAACTTTTTCCTGTCGTTTCAAAGTATGTTTCTGCTACATTAAAAATCCCTTCCCAAGTCGCAAGGTCTTCCTGCGTGAACCCGTTCGCTGATGCAAAAGAATTCCACTGCGTCTTATTCACATAGAGATTTTCAGAAGACTTGGCAATTGGAACAATATAATACAGCCCATCTGTAATAAATTTACCCTCTTCCAAAAACTCTTTTCGGTAGGAATCAAGCTCATCTTTGTTGAAGTACTGATCCAGGCTGATCAAAGGTACGATCTGATTCACACGAAATGCATTGTCAGGATAAGAAGCAAAGATATCAGGCATGGGCGCAGCTCCAATTGACTCATTGGCTGCATCAAATACAGCTGTTGCCAGTTGTGAAACATCTCCCTGACTCTGTGCATCGATCACAATCCCTTTTTCCATTCCAATCGTTTCATTAAATTCAGAGACAAGTGTGTCAAATGATTCCTTGGTATTTCCATTATAATAATGCCACACTGTTACAGTAATCGGTTTTTCCGGATCCAAAAGCTTATCTTCGCTTTTCCTACAGCCGGTCAATAATAATATTGTTGCTAAAAAAATAATCCCTGTTATTCTTTTTCTCATAAATTCCCCTCATGATTTCACAAAGCAGGTTATCATTTTCCGAATATCTTATTGTGAAATCTTCTTTGTCCTTACAAAATCAGTTCCAATATTTTTATGACTCTTTTCTACTTTTCCAGATCCAATTTTCTTTTCATCTTTTAAAAATCCAGCTTTTGTTTTTTTATCCTCTAAAAACTTTTTCATTTTTTCCATATCATTCATTGACATAACATTACTCCTTCTATTCTTTTGTATTGAATTTAATTCTGTGCTTTAATAGTGATTTTTTTACCTGCCACTACTATTTATTTAATTATATGCTATAACCTGCATTCCCGCCAGTAAAACTCAAAGTTCTTACTTTCTTGATCATGCTCAACGCGTCACTCTGCATACGGTCTTGCAAAACGTTTCTCAAAAGCGCCGTTCTTTTTCAGATAATAATCCCAGTAAAAATTAGGCAGACCTGTTGGTCTGAGTATTGTGAAAATTATCTGTACCAGCCTTGACATATGTTCTTCTTTTTTATATTCCTTGATCAGAGAAGCATCCATGATGCCTTTTCTGGCATAGGTACTTCCAAGCAGTTTCATTTGATCAAAGAGTTTTTGATTCGCCTTTTCAGGTTTCATCTGAATACCTTCTACACCACCTTTGATCAAAATCCCATCAAACTGTACTCCAAGCTTTGCAGCAAGTAGTTCAAGGTATGGCCTTAAGTAATATGACTGGCTTGTTTCCGGAAATCCCGATTGTACAAAGAATGCCATATGAACTTCTTTTTGATCCACAGGTCTTAAAAGCTCAAAGAATTGCATGACAAGACCTGGCATTGCATGTACATATAGTGGAAATACAAAAAGATGATTTTCTTGATTTGTAAAATCTTCCGCCCATGTTTTATGACTGTTCAGATCAAACAGGTGCCTCACTTCAATCTCGTTTACTCCCTGTTCCTGCATACCCATAATGATCTGGTCAATGAGAAGTTTACTGTTCGACTGAATGCCACGTGGTGAACCATTATAAATGATCCATTTTCCATTAGGTTTTCTCTCCGTAAGCTTCTGGTTGAATTGTTCCTCCATAGGATTTGTCATCTTTAATTCAGATAATTTTAAGATGCCTGATTCATATGCAAATTCCCTGGATGTGGTATGAAAATGATACGCTGTACGTGCAAGATAATTCTTGATTATGCTTATTTCTTTTTCTTGAAGTCCTTCTTGGTCAAAGTAGAAGTTCATGACAGGATATCTGTCGTAACGTTTCAAGTGACCTGATTCTCCATTCCTTATATGAATATAAGGTAAGAACAGCTGAATCATTCTGTCCAGAAATGTTTTCCCTTTTGCGCTGATAAAGCCCTGTCTGGTTTCAAAAAGTAACGCGACTTCATCACTATTCATAAGATCTTTATATCTCTTCTCAGAATTGTCCGGTAGTGCACATTTTCCGGGAGTCTTCCACCAGCAGCTCCAACATCCGATACAGTTCTTACTGTCAGTTTCTTCTGCACTGTATTTTACGATTGTTATCTCACTGTTCATTTCTTCATAAGTTTTCACAATATCCGCGATCACAGATACCGGTTCATTTTTCTCTCTTAAATCAAAAATCGTTACTCTCATTGTTCCCCTCATCCTTTATCTTATGACTTGAATACTTTATTCTGAATGTTACCTCTTATGTTATAATAAACCATGATGAAAAAAAATGATAGTTTCATAAAAAAATCCTCTTAAAGTAGCTTTTGGTGATTTACCATGTCCACTTTAGGAGGATCATATTTTTTCATACATCAGATGAATTCTTATCTGTCTCCCTGCAACAGGCTTCCAAGTCCTCCAAGCGGTGAACTTTCATCTCTGTGTGCCGGTGCTGCCTGAAGTATTCTGTTTGCCAGCCTGTCAATTGGAAGCGACTGAATCCATACCATGCCCGGACCAGTCAATGTAGCGTAAAATAATCCTTCGCCACCAAATAATGCTGTTTTAATACCTTTTACCATCTGAATGTCATAGGAAACACTCTGTGTAAATGCTACAAGACAACCTGTATCAACTCTTAACATTTCACCAGGTTGAAGTTCTCTTGCAATCACAGTCCCGCCTGCGTGAACAAAAGCCATACCATCACCTTCAAGTTTTTGAAGAATGAATCCTTCTCCTCCAAAAAAACCTGCTCCAAGCTTTCTTGTCAATTCTATACCAATCGAAACCCCTTTGGCTGCACATAAAAAACAATCTTTCTGGCAAACCAGTTTATTACCAAGTGAATTCAGATCCATCGGAAGAATTTTCCCTGGGTAAGGCGCAGCAAAAGCAACTTTTTGTTTTCCATTTCCCTGATTTGTGAACATTGTCATGAACAGACTTTCACCTGTGATCATACGTTTCCCTGCACCTACCAGTTTGCCCAGCAAACCGTCTCCTGCACTTTTGTCTGATCCATCTCCAAATATCGTCTCAAGCTGAATTCCATTTTCTACGAACATCATGCTTCCAGCCTCAGCAACTACACTCTCTCCCGGATCCAGTTCGATCTGTGCGATCTGCATTTCATTTCCAATAATTTCAAAATCAATTTCATGAGCCATACCTGTTCTCCTTTGCAATTGTTAATTTATTATACTCTTTTACAACAGAAATATAAAGTGAAATAAATGCGGCACCTAGCAGAATACCTGCTATAATGTCCGTAATCCAATGTACGCCTGATAATAGCCTTCCTATTATGGTAACTGCAATGATGACCCCCGACAGAATACATACAGACCACCGTAAATACGGGTGTCTGATCCTTTTCCAAAACTGTTCAATCGAAGCGCCCATAATACACAGGACAATCATCGTATGAGAAGACGGAAAGGATGCTTCCAGACTTTCCATTATTATGATTGGTCTGTAATTGATTATGAACATTTCAAAAAACAGATACGCCGATATTACCAGTACGAAGTAGAACCCCAGCACTAAAATATCTTTGTCAACACGTATCAGGCTTCTTCTTTGAATGATTTGAACAAATCCTAACACAGCAAAACCAAATGCGATCAGTATGGGAATGAGTCCAAGCCAGTCTGTTATGGTATACCATATAAGATGTACCCCGATTTTTTCAAATACATAAAGATTCCATGTTGAAAGTCCAATAACGGAACCTTCCGGTCCAATCGGTTTCACATCCACATACAGGACCATCCAGGTCAGCATCAGAAAAAGAGAAAATAAAATAACTGTTACAATATAGCTTTTACGAATTTTCATATTCGCACCTCCATGATTTTTTGGAATTTTTCATCCATCGAAATCGTATCATGAAGGTGTTTTTCAGTTTAGAATCCTTTGTTCACATGACTGATACTGTCCGTAACAAGTTTATTTTTTGAATGTGACAAATCGTGTCAATGCAGAATTCTTGGCATTTTTGCACCACTTATGCTTGTAACGAAACAGGACATTTTTCACTGGAACTTTCAATACTATAGACACACTGATTTTCTTTATTCAGTTTCAAATGAGGACAATGCCCATCCTGTAATAAATGATGATATGGACAGGCTTTAAAAGAAAATCCTTCTGCTGTTTGAATTTCCGGTCCTCTTCTTTTGAATTTAAATCCTATCAGATATACAGATAGCAGAAGCAATGCAAAATAGACGAGGATGGCTGGAACACTTTTCCATGAATCAGGTGTTGCTTCCAGAACTGTCAGTGTACCAAAGAATAAAAAGATAAGTCCAGGAATCCATTTCATATATTTATCCGGAATATTTTTACACATCCAGGCACCACCCAGAATTCCAATCGCATCTGCGACCATCATTCCTAACGTCGTACCTGTGAGGATCCATAATGGCTGATGGCTGTCTGCTGCAATTGCTATCGTCATTAACTGGGTCTTGTCACCCATTTCTGCAAAAAAGAAAGCTATGGCAACCGTCATGACCGGACCAAATTTGCTCTTTTTCTTATTCTCTTCTTCATAGGTATCACCTCTTAATGTCCATAGTCCAAACACAAGGAATGCAAACCCTGCTACCAGTTTTACTGTATCCATTGGAATCAGCGAACTTAGATAAGTACCAACAAGTACTGCAAGTGCATGGTTAAATATAGTCGCAATGAATACGCCAAGCATAACCTGTCCTGCCTTAAATTTACTTGCCATTGCCATTGCAAGTAATTGTGTTTTGTCGCCCATTTCTGCAACAACAACGAGAAGCATCGCTTTGATTAAAGAAGCCATTTTTAAAACCTCCTGGGTATTTTAAGATTTCATTTTTGTTATGAGTGGTGTTGCCTTCATGATGGTACGCAGCTGACATAAAAAAAGACCTCTAGCACAATAGCAAAGCTACCGTGCTAAAAGTCTCACTTAACATAAGCATGTCAGATAAAGCCAGACCGAATGGCCAGTATGTTGACTTTATCACCCAATTGGGCAGTTACTCCCTCTTAACAAATCTGATTTTCTGATAAATTTTATCATGTTAATATTTATTTTACAAGCCTTAACTTCAGATTCCAAATGCCTTCATGTTATTTCTTATCATATCTTTTTTCTCTTCAACGGTACATTGATCTGACTTCAACCACTCAATTTCATTTACAATATGTCCATCCTGCATAAAATATACCTTATCGGCATAAGCCGCCACTTTGGCATCATGCGTAACTAATAATACGGTTGTCCCCTGTTGATTGATCTCCGAAAAGATCTCCATTACTTCCTCTGCTGATTTTGAATTCAGTGCACCCGTCGGCTCATCTCCAAACAGAATATCCGGCTGATTTATTAAAGCTCTGCAAATTCCTGCTCTCTGTAGCTGACCACCGGAAACCTGGGTCACATAACGTTCTTCAAAATCTGAAATACCTGTTTTTTTCATAAGCTCACGCGCTTTTTCCAAAATTGGAACTGCATTTGTCTGCTGCTTTCTAACTGCCGGAAGCATGATATTATCAATCAGATTTAAATTTTTTAATAGTGTTGGCTGCTGAAAAACAAAACCCATGTTTTTTCTTCTTAGATCTGAAAGCTGTGCCTCTTTCATTTTATTTATTTCGCTTCCTAAAAAACTTACAGTTCCATATTCCGGTCGTTCCAGACCACTTAATACAGAGAGCAATGTAGACTTTCCACATCCTGAAGGTCCCATAATTGTAATAAATTCACCCTGTTCGATTTTAATAGATACTTCATTCAGGACCTTCCTTCGTTCACTTCCTTCTCCATATTCCTTACTAAGATTTTCTCCCACTATTATTTTTTTCATTTTCGACTCCCATCTTCACCCTTTGGTAAGCATTTACAAAAGGGGATTATTCCCTGATATGATCTGCTATTTTCTTCTTATCAATTTCTTTTGTCCCAAGCATCGTTGATACAAGGATTGCACCAAACATCAAAGCAGGACTGAACAGTAAACTTTTCAAGGGATCTGATTCAAATTGAAATGATCCTGCTCCAAAAGAAGAAATTACGAAACCGACCGTACTTTCTCCAAGCGTATTTGCAAGTACCAGACCAGATAATGATCCCAACACAAATATAAGGCACAACCGAATCGTATATTGTATTTTAATATCCCGGTTTGAAAATCCAACTGCTTTAAGTACCGAAATCGAATATCCATCTTTTGCAATCAGCATATTGAGAAATAAAACCGTTACCAGAACCATAATGCCAAGTGCTAAGTACATCGTAATGACCGAAGCCTTTGCCACTGACTTCATTGTATCTCCGAAAGTCTGGTACATATACTCCTTCATATCTGATACTTTGCTGTCTGGGAAACGTTTTGCATATTTATCAGATACTGTTTCCGGGACTGCATTATCTGATGTTTGAATATAAATGATGCTGCCCATGTTGTCCGTGTTCTCACCTGACTGTTGTGTGATTTTAGCCGTTTTCCCACCATTTGTGATGTCCGAATAGATACCGCAGACATGAAAGTCTTTACGAATCCCATTTTGGATTATACTGATGTTGTCGCCAATCCCAACTTGCAATTCTTTGCTGTTCAGTTCCGAAAGTGCCACTTCCTCCCGCCGGACTGGTGGTTTTCCTTCCGAATAAATCACCGGAAACACCTGGTGATCACCGCTCTCAGTTGTAACAGGTATTTCTTCTCCCTGTTTGTTTATCATTTTATATTTTGCAGTGGTCAGTATGACAAATTTTTGAACTTCTTTATCCTCACTCAGATATAGTTCTGCCCTTTCAAGTGAATCAGACATTGTTGAACTTTGTTTCATATCCAGTCTGATATCGCTTTTACCAACTCCCATATATCGGATAAATTCTTTTGATGAAATAGTATCAGATAAATTCTGAGGCACGATCATGATAAATGTAGATAATAGGAACACGATGAGTAATGTAAAATAAAGTTTTTTCCTTCCCAGGATATCCTTAATGCTCAAAAACAGGTTTGGATTCATTCTGTTTATTTTATACAGGCTGAAAAATGAATTGGTAACACCCTTCATTTCTAATGTGCCAAAGCGCAGAGCCTGTAATACCGATATTTTCCTTAGATAAGATAATGTATGTAAAACAAAAAGGATGATAATGACAAAGATGGCAATACTTCCCACTGCTCCAATCACCGGTGCCTTTGAGGCATTTAGACTCGTCCCAAAATGATTGCGCATGTCTACCATGATCACGTCCGAGTATATCATTGCAAAAATCCAGCCCAATATACATCCAAGCGCAGACAACATTGTGTATTTTACCAGATAGATCTTTTTAATCTCATTATGCTGCAGACCAATCGCTTTCATGACACCGATCTCATGAACTTCTTCTTCCAGTTTCGTCAACAGCGCAAACCTGATACACAAGAAAGCGATCATGACGATCAACAAACTGATGAAAATCA
>JAQVCQ010000005.1:1720-2859 GCA_028689715.1 Lachnospiraceae bacterium | reverse complement strand
TCATTATGCTGCAGACCAATCGCTTTCATGACACCGATCTCATGAACTTCTTCTTCCAGTTTCGTCAACAGCGCAAACCTGATACACAAGAAAGCGATCATGACGATCAACAAACTGATGAAAATCAAAATTCCGGCAAGCATCCCGTCCGAAATTGCACTCATCATTTTGAAAAGCGGATACGTTAGTGTTGGTCCGTTGTCCTCCAGACCTGCCTCTGCATATGCTGCCTGAAATGAGTTGATATCTTTCAGGTCATGCAATCTGAATTCTATCAAAAACTCTTCTTTCCCTTCGTCCTTAATCTTTTCATAATCTGTTTTATTGATCAAAAACCTTTTTGAGGATGCAAGCGGTGAATTCATCTGCGAATCTCTTAAGAATCCAGCAACTGTAAACACTTCCCCGCAAACAACAGCTGTATCCCCCTCGTTGATTCCCAGTTGTTCATAATTGACCGGGACATACAGGTCACCCTCATTTGCTTCAATTCTATTTCCATCCAGATCAAGCAGATAATCAAATTGATTGCTTTGTACTACAAATCCGTTGTCCTGCACACTGTCTAGAAAAGAATGATCTGCAATCTTGATCTGACTTCCCTCCACATTTAAAAATGTCAGGATCTGAAAATCTTCCACATCTGTTCTAGATTCTGCGAAAGAACGCATTCTTTCATAGTCGATTTCACCTGTATGCATCTGCAAAAAATGAGGTGTTCTCGCATCAAGCATCAAATGATCAATGGCACCTGTCAGATTAGTCATAATGATTGTGGCAAGAGTAACAAGCATTGATGCAGAAAGAATTAAGAGCATCAATGTACCCGATACCCATTTACTTCTTAAAAAATCATTTCTGATGATTCTTAAATACATAATACCTCCCGTTAAGCACCAAAAGCTTCCCTTAAAAAATCAAGGTTTTCTGGATCTATCTGCAGTAATCTGCCTACATTGAATAAAAATGCCTGCATCTTGATCCCCGTCTCTTCTTCAGTTAGTTCAAACAGATCATTGTCAAATATGGTATTCAGGTAAACTACCATCATTTCAACCGCTTCATACGCGTATAGAGTATGAAACAGCCCCTGCTGTATTCCGTCCTGAACCACATCTGTTAGAATTGGTGTAATTCCA
>JAQVCQ010000005.1:0-1620 GCA_028689715.1 Lachnospiraceae bacterium | reverse complement strand
CATCATGCTGTTAGAATCCAGCTATACTAAAACATAAAATATCGAAATCAAATGACAAAATACATGTAAGACAGGTAGGAATACCTGCAGAAAGGAATGTCAAAAATTATGTCAAGTGTCATAATTATAGGAAACGGTCCTGCCGGAATTTCCGCTGCACTCTATACAAAACGGGCAGGAATAGATACCACGATCATTGGAAGAGATGATGGTGCACTCCAGAAGGCTTCTGAAATTGAGAATTACTATGGATTTAGTGATCCGATTACCGGAGCAGATCTGATTACAAATGGAAAAGAAGGTGCAAAAAGATTAGGTGTCAGATTTGTATCTGATGAAGTGGTCGGTCTTACTTATACGGATAAACTCACCGTCATAACAAAATCAAAAGAATATATGGCTGATAGTGTGATCATTGCAACCGGGACAACGAGAACAACACCCCAGATTCCGGGGATGAAAGACCTGGAAGGCCGGGGCATTAGTTATTGTGCGATCTGTGATGCCTTTTTCTATCGCAATCTTGATGTTGCTGTCCTTGGAAATGGAAGTTATGCTTTGCATGAAGCAAAAGAACTTCTGGCCACATCGCATTCGGTCACGATCCTGACCAATGGGAAAGTGCCAGAGGTTGAATTTCCGGACTCTGTTAACGTCAATACTTCTCCAATCTCTGCTGTTTCAGGAACCGATTCTTTAGAGTCAGTTCAGTTTACAGATGGAAGCAGTATCATGATATCCGGACTTTTTGTTGCCATTGGAATTGCCGGAAGTGCTGATCTGGCAAGAAAAATCGGTGCACAGACCAATGGAAATCTGATTGTAGTCGACCAGAGTATGGCTACAACGATCCCCGGTCTTTATGCTGCCGGAGACTGCACAGGAGGTCTTCTTCAGATTTCAAAAGCTGTTTATGAAGGAGCAAAAGCCGGAACTGAAGTCATAAAATATATTAGAAATCAGGCTAATAAAATAAGCGCCTGACTATTTGTGATAACGAATTGCGTTTTGGAGACATACGGCAGTGCATGCCTGACATTGATGGCATAATTTTTGATCAATCTCTGCTTTGTGTGTCTCCATATTCACAATAATGGAATGTGCAGGACATACCATTTCGCATTTTTTACAACCAATACAAAGTTCAGGACTGACCCTTGTAGAAAAAACTGCTTTTTTTCCAAATATCTTTAAAAAGAATCCATATGGGCAAATCTGGTTATGAAAGATCCACTCTTCATAAAACAAAGTAAAAAACATCGCTATGAACATCAGAATAAGCAGTACCGGAATATTTTTATGTAATATCTTTTTTGACAAGACCATCGTTAAAATCATCAGCCCAATTACTAAAATTGGAATGCTTTTGTGCAACATCCATGCAGGTGTCTTCTTCTTTTTTATATTCCATTTTTTTGAGATAAAATTAGTACCTCGCATTGCGGTATTCATTGGACAGACATACCCACAGTAAAATCTCCCAAAAACTGCTGCACCTAGCAGACTGACCAGAAAAATTCCAAGCCAAAGTACAGTCTTACCAGTTATGATCGAAAATAAAAACACTAGTAAAAAAAGGATCTGTACCCCAAGACGTATTGCTTTCATAAAATTACCTCT
>JAQVCQ010000185.1 GCA_028689715.1 Lachnospiraceae bacterium | reverse complement strand
TGTAAACGGCAAGTACTTTCCAGCAAAAAATGGAAATTATTTTCCAGCACTTTTTGGCAAATAAAATCCAGCACTTATGCTTATATTCCCCTGCGGATAGTCCGCAGGGATTTTTTTAACTAAATGGCAGTTCCTCATCTGATTCTTTGCAAATAGGCATCGTCATATCTTCCGGTGCATTTTGAAGATATTGATCAATCACTTCATCGTCATCGTCCCAGCCATAATAAGCCAATGCAAACTTACGGGTTTCTTCTGGGCTCATTCCTTTGGTATGTTGACGGATATATTCTTCATCCCGATACACAGTCAGAAATTCCACTGGAACCTGTCCGTCTGCCCATGCACCACAGCTATTCTCGTATACACTATGTCCGTCCTTTACCCATTCACGCAGAGCACGCATTTCCTTTTTGGTCATAACTGTTTCTTTTATATATTTCTTATACTGAGTGGTAAGTAATTCTTCCACTTCAGGAGATAAGTGCTTATTGAATTTCATCGTCTGTCTGTCCTTCCTTTAAAAATGATTTTCTGTTTTCCAATCGATAGCTCTTGCCTGACATTTGTATCCGGTCACATCGGTATGATAACCGATCAAGGATTGCGGTGGCCAATGCTGCATCATCCAAAAATTCAGCCCATTCCTCAAATCCCTTGTTTGTGGTGATAATGATTGAAGCCTGTTCCTGAAGTTCTGAGATCAGCTGAAAGAACAGATTTCCTTCTGTGGATGTGATTGGTAGATACCCTACCTCATCTATAACAAGAAGATTTGATTTATGTATCCGGTTCATTTTCGCTTTACTCCGACGATCAATTTCACATGTACGCAGGCATTGCATTAGGGATTGCATTGTTGTGTAACTGGCCTTATATCCCTCTTCACAGGCATGATAGGCCAGTGCGATTGCCATATGTGTCTTGCCTACTCCTGGCGGACCAGAAAGTATCAGGTTATACAGACCATCAATCCATGTCAGTTCTGACAGCTGATTGAGCTGCTTTTTTGTAATCGATTGGCAAAAGCTGAGATCAAAATCCCTCAGATACTTCGGATATGGAAACCCAGCTTCCTTAATCCTTTTTTCTTTTGCCTTATCCTGACGGTAACGTATTTCACTGCCAAGGACATTCTGTAAGAAAGTCACATAGCTTGATTCCTCTGTTTCTGCTGTGTGAATCAATGTTTCCAATTCATTTTTCGTATGTATCAGTCCCAGTGATGTTGCGCAGGTTCTGATTTCCTGTAGATTATCCATTTACAACACTCCTTTCCATTGCCTGCTCATATACACTTAAATCTCGGATTTCCGGTGTATTTCCTCGATACTTGGATGGAAGCGCTGTTAAATTTTCTTTTTTCTTTGGCTCGGTTTTCAATTGATCCAGATAAATAATACTGGATTTTAAGTCTCCCGCAGAATACAGTTCTTTTTCTGTGCAGTAGTGGAGTCCCTGAATTAACAGTTCTACATTCCATTCTTCAAAAAGTTTTCTGATTACACCAAGCTGATCCCTGTAATAGCGGGGCTTTTCCTGATGGATATGATCAAGAAATGGTGAAACCAGTTCATCCTCCTGGAACAGCTGCTGAACAAGCTTTTCCTGTTCCTGTAATGACTTACTTTTATCCCGGTCATCCCGTTTCTGACCAATTAATCTTCCTTTCTCATGACACAGTGGATGGGAAGCATATAATTCTCCCGTCAAAGTGTCGGTGATGGAAACTGTTTCATCTGAAACAACCATAAACACTCGTTTTCCGGGGCTGTATGTTCCTTTTGGAACGCGATAACGATTCCCTTTGTATAAAACGATGTTGTCTTTTCTGACCTGATAATCTATACTGTCATTAGCAGCAACTGCAAAGTTGTATTCAGATACTGGTATCAGGTGTTCCTTTTCGAGAGTAAACACCTCTGCCGGTATCCTTTTTGTGGTTCCATGCGCTTTTTTATTACCTGTTCTTTTCAGCCATGCGATACAGTCGGCATTAAAGCTGTCTATATCTCTGAAAATGCGGTGTTCTGCGAATCCATGCTTGGCATACTTCACGACATTCTCAATCAATCCCTTGGACTCCGGATCGGCGCCATGGCAGAGAAAGATATCAAACTTTACTTCATTTACATAGTTCTGAAATCCTTCCGTATAGATAATGTCACCATTATTCTCACTGACTGCAAGAATCTTATCCTGATCGTAAACCATTTCCTGCGGCCTTCCACCGAAAAAAGCAAAGGCTTTGATATGAGCCTGTACAAATGTATCGGTTGTAAATGGCTTTTCCTGCCAAAGAATGAATTTATATCGGGAGTGCGTCATGACCATTCCGAAGCAATACACTTTTTTGTGTCGTCCACTTAAGGTCTCCAGACTTATTTCTCCCATATCCACCTGTGCCTGCTTTCCTGCTGGCAGTTCATCCATTGCTTCATACTGTCTTGATGTTTCCGGCTTCTTGATATCGTATTCCTCCCGGATAGATTTCACATAGTCTCTAAAACATCGTTCTTGGAAATCAAGTGTTTCCAGACAGGTACGTTCCTTGATCCAGTCATAAAGCTGTGCCGCTGACATATCTGGATATTTCAGCAGGCATTCTAATACAAAGTCTTTATGCGGATCCGCTTTCTTTTCTCTGGTCTTAGCAGCTTCCACGCGAGCAGCATAGGCTTCTGGAGTCATGTCCCAATAAACACCAACTGTTTCTCTGTTAATTCCAAGCTTTCTGGCAGTTTGGCTCTTATTGAATTTCTTTCTTTTGTATTCTTGGATTTTATAGTAATCCATCCATTTAACCATCCTTTCTTCACCTCCGAATGACAGTATATCATTCGATGATGTTCCGTAATAGTTGCTGGATTTTATTTGCCTAAATCTGCTGGTTATAGTTTACCACTTACA